>DASSZD010000074.1:0-59206 GCA_035702985.1 Acidimicrobiales bacterium | reverse complement strand
CCCGCCGGAGGCCACCTCCAGGCAGGACTGCCGCAGGGCGGCCAGGAACCGCTCCTTGGCGGTGCCCCCGGCCACGCACATGTGCCCACCCTTGACGCAGCGGACGGTGGCACCGGGGATGGCCCGGGCCAGTCGGAACTGCCGGATCGGCGGGACCAGCTGGTCGTTGGTGCACACGACCACCGAGGTGGGCACGTCGACCTGGCCGATCCACCCCGACGAGTTGAACTCTCCGATGGCGGCCGTGGCCTGCACTATGGAACGGGGGTCGTGGCCCGCCAGCTCGTCGACGAGGAACCGCACGTCGCGGACCTGCTCCGGCAGCGGCACGGGCAGCGAGCAGACCAGCGAACCCCACGCCCGGACCAGCCGGTCGGGCAGCAGCACCGGCGAGGAGCCGGCCAGGCCCATACCGGCGAAGGCCAGCTTCTCAGCCGGCGATCCCCGGAAGTTGCGGGACGTGGCGCACAGCACCATGCCCGCGACCAGATCCGGGTGCCGGCGCCACAGTAGGGAGGCGATGGGGCCGCCCATGGAGTATCCCACCGCGATGGCCGGGCCGGCCCCCAGGGCCTCTATGGCCGCGGCGGCGTCGTCGGCACAGTCCTCCAGGGTGAACCGCTTCGTACGGATGCCCCGACCGTGGCCGCGGTGGTCGATGGTGATCATGCGGAACTGGTCCCGCAGCACGTACTGGGCCCCGGCCCAGTTGAGGCCGCCCGTGGCACCCAGGCCGTGGAGCATCACCAGCGCCGGGGCGCCCTCGGGTCCGGGGTCCTCCCTGATCCAGGTGCGGCCTCGGGAGCCCAGGTCCAGCCATCGACCGGGAGCGGCGGTGGTGGAGCGGGGCGCCCGCTCACCCTCAGGGACGACCCGCAGCGGCCGGCGCGGCGGGGCGACCGGCGCGGGAGCCAGCGGGAGGTCCCGGGCGGGGGTCCGGGTCGGTTCTGACCCGGCCGCCGCCGGTATCGGGTGATCGGGGCTAACCATCGTGAAGTACGTCTCTCTGGCCTCAGCGGGTGCTAGAAGTCCTATCCGCCAGGAGAAATACCCAACCGGAGTCGGGAAAATCCCGCCAACCCGGAAAATAAGAGCACTCTTCTGGTCACGTCATCCGTGACGGTAGCCGGAACCGACCGGCCGGTGAGTGATTCTCGTCACAGCGGGTCCCGGGGGCTTCCGGGGGGAGGGAGTCGGGCTCCCCGCAGGTGGGTACCTCCTCTTGTGGAGAGGCGGACGAAAGGAGCCCAGAACCGATGTGCCCTGTCAACCGGAGGCGAGCCGCTCGCCCGAGCACCCGGGCCGGGAGGCGGCAACCGTGACCGTGGATCCCGACCTGCAGGACAAGTCCACTGCGGAACTGCTCAAGACCCTGTCCACCCAGGTGACGGCGCTGGTGCACCAGGAGGTGGAGCTGGCCAAGGCCGAGCTGGCCGACAAGACCAAGAAGTTCGGCGTGGGGGCCGGCATATTCGGCGCCGCCGGGGTGGTGGGCATCCTGGCCGGCGCCACTCTGGTCGCCGCGGCGGTAGCGGGGATCGCCACCGCCCTCAGCGTGTGGCTGTCCATCCTGATCGTCGGGGCGTTCCTGGCCGCGGTGGCCGGGGTCCTGGCCCTGACAGGCATCACCGAACTGGCGCAGGGCGCGCCTCCGATCCCCCAGGAAGCGCTGGAGAGCACCAAGGAGGATGTCGCGTGGCTGAAGACGCAAGCCAGATCCGCCAGGCCATAGAGGAGACCAGGGCCGACATCGCCGTGACCATGGAGGCCCTGGGGCAGAAAGCGGACGTGAAGGAGCGGCTGAGCGAGCAGGTCAAGGAGAAGACCGGGGAGCTCAAGACCACCGCGGCCGCCTCGGTGGAGCAGGTCAGGGCCAAGCTCGGGACGGTCCAGGAGCAGGCCCTGGCCGCCCTGCCCGAGTCGGCCCAGCCGACCGCCGACGCGGCCCTGGCCAAGGCCCGCGAGGTGGCCGGCACGGTGGCCGGCGACCCGTCCCGCCAGCGGACGGTGGCCGTGGCGGCGGGGTTCGTCCTGCTGATGATCCTGGTCCGCCGCCGCCGGCGCCGCCGGGTCTAGGGAGCGGGACTCAGCGCCCGGCCCGGCCGCCGCCCATCAGCACGGCCCGGGCCCGGCGCAGGGGCAGCAGCGCGGCGCGGGCCGCGTTGGCCCCGGCCGCCCCGTGCACCCCACCGCCGGGGTGGGCCGACGAGGAGGCCAGGTACAGCCCCGGGATGGGGGTCTCGGGGCGGCCCGCCCCCGGCACCGGGCGGAACACCAGCTGCTGGTGCAGCTGGGCCGTCCCGCCGCCGATGGCCCCCAGGTCCAGGTTGGGGTCGGCCTCCTGCATGTCCCGGGGGGCGAACACGTGCCGGCCCAGGACGGTGGACCGGAAGCCGGGCGCCAGCCTTTCGACCCGGTTCTCGATGCGCTCCACGAAACCGGACAGCCAATCCGGGTCACCGCGGCCGTCAGAGACCGACAGCTGCCCGGCGGCGTCACCCAGCAGCTTGCGCGGCACGTGGGTGTAGGCCCATGCCGTCTCACTCCCCGCGGGGGAGCGGGTCGGGTCGCCCCGGGACTGCTGCCCGAACAGGAGGAACGGCCGGGACGGCAGCAACCCCATGGCCAGATGGGCGGCGAACTCGGTGAAGTTGTTGAAGTCGTCGGCCACATGGACCGTCCCGGCCTGCGCCGCCTCGGGAGCCGTCCAGGGCACCGGCCGGCTCAGCGCCCAGTCCACCTTCACCGTGGATGTGTCCCACTGGAAGCGGTCCAGGTCGGCCAGGAAGGCGTTGGGCAGGTGCTCGGCGCCGACCAGCCGCCGGTACAGCGTCGGAGCGCTGACATCGGCGAGCACCGCCCGGCGGGCGTCCACGTGGCCAGCCCCGGCCACCTCCACGCCGACCGCACTCCCTCTCCGGATGACGACCTTCTGCACTTCAGAGTTGCAGAGGACCCGGCCGCCTCTCGACTCCAGGCGGCGGACCATGGCGGCGGCGAGTTGGCCGGCTCCGCCCTCCGGCACGGGAAATCCGAAGCGCTGGCCCACGCAGGACAGGAACCAGCCGTACAGTCCGCTGCCGGCCGCCTCCGGGCTGAGGTCGGTGTGCAGCGCCGAGCCGCCCAGCAGCAGCCCCGCCCCCTCCCCCTCGAACAGTTCCTCGGTCATGCGCCGTACCGGCAGCAGGGCATGGCGGGCCAGGCGCAGGGAGCCGGCCGGTCCCAGCCGCCGGGCCAGCGCCCCGGCGTGGCGTAGCGGCGGGAACGGGGTCAGGAGGGCGTCGATGAAGTGGTCCTCCACCGCCGCCCAGGCATCGATCATCTCCCGCCACGCGTCGCCGTCACCGGCGGCGAATTCCGCCAGCGACCCGGCTGTGCGGTCCACGTCCATGGCCATGGACGCACACCGCCCGTCCGGGAGGGGGTGGGCCAGCACCAGGGGGAAGTGCCGCCACCGCAGACCGTGGTCCTCGAGCGCCAGCCGGCGGATGGCCGGCGACGCCTTGGCCAGCGGGTAGAACGCGCTGAACAGGTCGTGGCGGAACCCCGGGACGGTGATCTCGCCGGTGCGTACCGCCCCACCCGGTTCCGGCCCGGCTTCCAGCACCAGCACCGACCACCCGGCGTCGGCCAGGTGGTTGGCCGCCACCAGGCCGTTGGGACCGGCGCCGATCACGACGGCGTCAGCCACGTTCGAGCAGCTTACGCTGGTGCCGGCCGAGGCGGGCGGGTCAGCCTGCGCTTCCGCTGACGCGGGGCGGTCATATGGGTCGCTCCGGCTCTTCCAGCCCCGAGCCGGCCCGCCCGACGGTGGTCACCCCGGGGGCGGCCTGCGCCGAGGCCAGCTGGGCGTCGTCGATGCAGAACGGGGTGGCCGGAAGGGCCTCCAGTCGCTCGGCCGATATGGGCCTGCCGCAGGCCGTGCACGTTCCGTAGGTGCCGTCCGCCAGCCGTTCCAAGGCCCGCTCCACGTCGTCGAGCTCGGCCTCCACCGACTCGAGGGTGCTCTGGTCCCGCTCCCGGTTGAACGTCTCGGTGGCCACCTCGGACGGATGCTGGTCGTAGTCCGACAGCTCCTCCAGGGAGGACGTCTCGGACTCGCCGGCCAGCCCGTCGCGCAAGCCGTCCCGGAGGGAGGTGAGCCGGTCCCGCTCGGCGGCCAGCCGCCGCTCGATGTGATGGCTGTCAGAGGTCATCAGCGTCTCCTCTCACATGTACGGCGGCCTCCTCGGCGCTGCGTGAGGCGCCCGGATCGGAAGGCACCGCCGTCTCGGCGGCGGGATCGTCGACCTGCACGGCGTGGGCGCCCTGCACTCCCCCGCCGATCTCCATCTCGTCGGCGCCGAAGTCCGGGTTCTCCCGCTCGGCCCGCTCGGCCACCCCCTCGATGGTGCGGTCCTCGGCCGGGGTGGTCGGGTAGGCGGGGTCGTCACCCACCGCCGTGGGATGGTCCCGGGGCACCATCGTCGACTCCTGGTCGAGCTCCACGTCGATGCCGGGAGGGCGGTCCTCGAGCTCGGGCAGGCCCTCGACGTCCATGCTCTCACCGGGGTTGGTGTTCTTCATGCCCTAGCGCCTACCCGCCCCGGGGGCCCGCCAACCGGTCGGGCGGCCGGTCGCCGACCGAATGCCGGGACCGGATCGGGGGTAGGACCGGGGTCCGACGCGACACCGGAGGACGTGTTACATGAGCGAGCAGAACCCCACCGAAGCAGCCGACGCCACGCTCGACGACGTGATCGAGCCGCACGAGCAGGCCATCCGCCATCCCCGCGAGCACGCCAAGGCCGATCCCCGCCCCGACGACGACTATCTGCAGCACCGCACCGAGCAGGAGCGGGACATGGTCGACAAACAGCGCGATCAGGGCTGAGCCGGGACGCGCCCCCATCGGCCGCCGGGCCGACCGGCGGCCGATCGGGCGCCGGTCCTAGCCCTGGTCCGGGGTCTCGGTCTCGGCCTGGGCCCGGGCCAGCTCGGCCTGACGCTTCTTGGCCTCGGCGGCCCGGGCCCGGGTGCGGGCCGCCTTGCGGGCCGCCTGCTCGCGCTTCCTGGCCCGCTCCTCGGCCTCCTGCCTGGCCCGCTCCTCCTCGGCGTGGATCTCGGCCAGCCGGGCCGCGGCGCGTTGCTCCTCGGCCTCCCGTTCGGCCGCCTCGAGGTCCCGGGTCGGCTCCGGTGGCATCACCGAGCCGGGGCGCGGTTCCCGGTCGGTCCGGTCGGGTTCGTCGGTCCCGAACGAGGGCCGGGGCGGCCGGATCCGGGAACGGGCCGCCTGCTCCTGCCGCCGCCCCTCGGTGACCAGCAGGTCGTCGCGGATCAGCCGGCCCAGCAGCTGCTTTGCGTGTGCTTCCACCGAGTCGTACACCGCCACCGGCGGCAATCCGGCCACGTCCAGGCCCGACCAGTCACCCAGGTGTTCGGCGATCGAGAGCGGCAGCCGCACCCCGCTCAGCCCCAGCTTGACAACGGAACGGGGAATGGCGTTCACAGCCATCAGAATCTCACTCCTTTTTCCTCATGAACCGGGGCCCCGCCGTCGGCGGGCCGGTCCGGGATGGTCCTGCGTGATAGGGCTGATTCCGCCATCGCTATAGTCCTCCTGTGGTGCTCTCCCCAGACGAGCCCTTCAGTGGATGTACCCCCCATCCGCTTGCGGCTATTCGTGCTGGCCGGGGTGACTCATGACACTGGGACTGCCCAGCCATATCGGAGGGTGCCTTTTCGACATGGACGGGGTCCTGACCAAGACTGCCACCATCCACGCCGCGGCGTGGAAGCAGATGTTCGACGAGTTCCTCCAGAAGCGGGCCGAGGAGACGGGGACGACGATCCGGCCGTTCGACGTGGAGGCCGACTACGACCGCTACGTGGACGGCCGGTCCCGCTCCGACGGCACCCGGGGGTTCCTCCGGTCCCGGGGCATGGACCTGCCGGAGGGTTCCGGGGACGACCCGTCCGGGGCGCCCACGGTGCAGGGTCTCAGCCGGCGCAAGAACGACATAGTCCTGGAAAAATTGCGGTCCGAGCGGGTGCAGGTCTTCGACGACACCATCGCCTACGTGAAGGCGGTCATCGACCGGGGGTTGCGCGTAGCCGTGGTATCGGCCAGCGCCAACACCGCGCAGGTACTGGAATCGGCCGGTATCGCCGACCTGTTCCCCGTGCGGGTGGACGGTGTGGTGGCCGCCGAGAAGCACCTGGCCGGCAAGCCGGCACCGGACATGTACCTGGCCGGGGCCGAGGCGCTGGGACTGGAGCCGGGCCGGGCGGCGGTGTTCGAGGACGCCCTGGCCGGCGTCGAAGCCGGGCGGGCCGGCCGGTTCGGGTTCGTGGTGGGCGTGGACCGGGTGGGCCAGGCCGACGAGCTGCGGGCCAGCGGAGCCGATGTGGTGGTCTCCGATCTGACCCGGCTGCTGGACCGGGACTGACCGGGACCAAGGAATGATCGAGCATCCCAACTTCAACGTCGACCCGTGGTCGGTGTGCGAGGCGTCACTCGACCTCGACCTCCTGGCCCAGTCCGAGTCGGTGTTCGCCCTGTCCAACGGCCACATCGGGTGGCGGGGCAACCTGGACGAGGGGGAGCCGCACGGCCTCCCGGGGTCCTACCTCAACTCGGTGTACGAGAACCGGCCGCTCCCCTACGCCGAGGCCGGCTACGGCTACCCGGAGTCCGGCCAGACGGTCATCAACGTCACCAACGGCAAGCTGATCAGGCTCCTGGTGGACGACGAGCCGTTCGACGTCCGCTACGGCACCCTGCACAGCCACGAGCGGGTGCTCGACCTCAGGGCCGGCACCCTGGTCCGCCGGGCGGACTGGACCTCCCCGGCCGGCACCAGGGTGAGGCTCACCTCCACCCGCCTGGTCTCCCTCACCCACCGGGCGGTGGCGGCGGTCTGCTACCAGGTGGAGTCGCTGAGCGGGAACCGGGTGGTGATCCAGTCGGAGCTGATGGCCAACGAGTCGCTCCCGGCCCGGCCCGGCGATCCCCGCTCGGCGGCCGTGCTGGACGCCCCGCTGGTCAACGAGGAGACCGTGGTCCACCGCTGCGGGGCGGTCATGGTGCACCGCACCAGGGAAAGCGCCCTGCGGGTGGGGGCGGCCATGGACCACGAGATCCACGGACCGGACCGCACGGAGGTGGACGTGGGGGTGGACGGCGACGTGGCCCGGGTCACGGTCGCCAGCCAGCTCGAGGCGGGGGAGACGGTGCGGATGGTGAAACTGGTGTCGTACGGCTGGTCCGGGGAACGCTCCCGCCCGGCCGTGCACGACCAGGTGGTGGCGGCCCTGGCCGGAGCCCGCCAGGCCGGGTGGGACGGTCTACTGGCCGACCAACGCCAGTTCCTCGACCGCTTCTGGGACGGCGCCGACGTGGAGGTGGACGGAGACGCCCCGGTGCAACAGGCCGTGCGGTTCGGGCTGTTCCACACCGTGCAGTCGGCGGCCCGGGCCGAGCAGCGGCCCATCCCGGCCAAAGGGCTCACCGGTCCCGGCTACGACGGGCACACCTTCTGGGACTGCGAGACCTACGTGCTGCCGGTGCTGACCTACACCCATCCCCACACGGTGGCCGACGCCCTGACCTGGCGGGCGTCCACCCTGCCCGTCGCCCGGCAACGGGCCCGCAGCCTGGGCCTGTCCGGGGCGGCGTTCGCCTGGCGGACCATCAGCGGCGCCGAATCGTCGGGATACTGGCCGGCCGGGACGGCCGCGTTCCACATCAACGCCGACATCGCCGACGCCGTTCTGCGCTACCTCGACGCCACCGGCGACGAGGGGTTCGAGAAGGAGACGGCCCTACCCCTGCTGGTTGAGACGGCCCGGCTGTGGCGCAGCCTGGGCCACCACGACATCGAGGGTCATTTCCGCATAGACGGGGTGACCGGCCCCGACGAGTACAGCGCGGTGGCCGACAACAACATCTACACCAACCTGATGGCCCAGCAGAACCTCCGGGCGGCGGCCGACATGGTCACCCGGCACGAGCAGGCGGCCGCCTGCCTGGGGGTCGCCACCGAGGAGGCGTCCTCCTGGCGCGACGCCGCCGACGCCATGACGATCCCCTACGACCAGCGGCTGGGGATCCACCCGCAGAGCGAACGGTTCACCGACCACGCCCGCTGGGACTTCGATTCGACCGGTGCCGACCAGTACCCGCTGATGCTGCACTTCCCGTACTTCGACCTGTACCGCAAGCAGGTGTGCAAGCAGGCGGACCTGGTGCTGGCCATGGTGCTGCGCAGCGACTACTTCAGCCCGGAGCAGAAGCTGCGCAACTTCGACTACTACGAGGCCATCACCGTGAGGGACTCGTCGTTGTCGGCCGGCACCCAGGCGGTGATGGCCGCCGAGGTGGGCCACCTGGACCTGGCCCACGACTACCTCGGCGAGGTGGCCCTCATGGACCTGCGCGACCTCGAGCACAACACCCGCGACGGACTGCACATCGCCGCCCTGGCGGGCGCCTGGACGGCGCTGGTGGTGGGCTTCGGCGGCATGAGGACGGCGGCCGGGGTCATGTGCTTCTCCCCCCGGTTGCCGGGGAGGATCAGCGGGCTGCGGTTCCGGGTCCGCTACCGGGGCCGGAGGATCGCGGTGGCGATCGAGCGGGAGCGGGCCACCTACCGGCTGCTCGACGGCGAGGAGATCACCCTGCGCCACTTCGGGGAGGACCTGCTACTCGGCGCCGACCCGGCGGTCCGGCCGGTGCCGCGGATCCCCAGCCGGCCGGCCCCGGACCAGCCCAGGCACCGCCGCCCGGTACTCCACCGCAGCCGCGACGCCGAGGCGTAGCCCCGCCCGGGGCCGCCACCGCCGGTACGCCTCCGGCCGGAAGGGTAGGAACCGACCATGGCAGACCGCACCATGCGGGCCGGGTCCGGTACCGGGACGCCCGGGTAGACCAAGGAGGCCGACCATCCCTACGATCGCTGCTCAGCAGGCCGGCACCCACCGCCGGGCCGTCATCCTGGCATCCGTCGTCACCGCCCTGGGGGGACTGCTGTTCGGATATGACACCGGGGTGGTATCGGGGGCGCTGCTGTTCCTGAAGGACAGCTTCGGGAACCTGTCCTCATTCGACAAGGAGCTGGTGACCTCCCTGCTCCTGGTCGGGGCGGCAGTGGGCGCCCTGGGCGCCGGCCGGGCCGCCGATCGCGTCGGGCGCCGGATCACCATCCTGGTCACCGCCGTGGTGTTCGTGGCCGGGGTGCTGGGGGCGGCGTTCGCCCCGGCGTTCTGGTTCCTGATCGTGATGCGCTTCGTGATCGGCCTGGCCGTGGGGTCGGCGTCGATGACGGTGCCCCTGTTCATCGGGGAGCTGGCCCCGCCCCGGTACCGGGGGGCGCTGGTCAGCTTCAACCAGCTGGCCATCACCAGCGGGATCCTGGTGTCGTACCTGATCGACTACGGGCTCAGCTCGTCGCAGGACTGGCGACTGATGTTCGGGCTGGCGGCCATCCCGGCCGGCCTGCTGTTCATCGGCATGCTGTTCCAGCCGGAGAGCCCCCACTGGCTGATCAGCACCGGTCGGGAGGAGGACGGCCGCCGGGTGCTGGAACGCTACCGGGAGGCCGACGAGATCGACGAGGAGGTCGAGGACATCCGCCGGGTGGTCAGCGAGGAGCAGCAGGCGCCCGGCCTGCTGGACCCCCAGCTGCGCCGGGTGCTGACCCTCGGGGTGGCGCTGGCCATCCTGCAGCAGGTCACCGGCATCAACACCGTCATCTACTACGCCCCCACCCTGCTGCACGGCGCCGGCCTGGGCAGCTCGGCGTCGCTGCTGGCCAACGTGGTCAACGGCGGGGTCAACGTGGGCATGACCATCGTGGCCATCTGGCTGCTCGACCGGGTGGGCCGCCGGCCGTTGCTGCTGATCGGCACCGGCGGCATGGCGGTGGGCATGTTCGTGGTGGCCATGACCTTCGCCATCGGCGGGTCCAAGCTGCACGGCGGCGGGGCCCTGGTGGCGGTGGCCGGGTTGCTGATCTACACCGGCTCGTTCGCGGTGGGGCTGGGCCCGGTGTTCTGGCTGCTGATCGCCGAGATCTACCCGTCCCAGGTCCGGGGGCCGGCCATGAGCATCGCCACCCTGGCCAACTGGGCGGCCAACTTCGTGGTCACCATCTCGTTCCTGACCATGCTCGACGCCATCGGCGGGGAGGGGGTGTTCTTCCTGTTCACCTTCCTGTCGCTGGTGGGCCTGGTGTACATGGCCAAGCGGGTCCCCGAGACCAAGGATCTGAGCCTGGCCGAAATCCAGGTGCAGATCGAGAACAGCGACGACCCGGCTGCCCTGCGGGCGCTCGGCGGGTCGGCCGCCACCTCCTGACCGGGCGGTCCGCCCGGCCCGCACCACCGCACCGCCGGCGGCTCAGCCCCCGGCCACCTCAACCGGCTCGGCGGCCGGCCCGGTGGTCGCCGGGGCGACCGGGGCCGGTCGGCGCACCCGGGCCCAGACGACGGCCGCGGTGAACGACAGGGCGCACAGGACGCCCGACACCAGCCCGTCGGCCCAGTAGTGATTGCCGGTGGCGATGACCACGAACAGGGTGGCCAGCGGGTACAGCCCGGTCAGCCACCGCCAGCGGCCGCGCAGGACGTACACCACCGCCCACGCCACCACCAGGGCCCACGCCACGTGGACCGACGGCATGGCCGACAGCTGATCCAGGCCCGGGCGGGCCGTGGCCGGGTACACCGTCGGCCCCACCAGCCGGCCGGTGTCGACCACGCCCGACCCGGGCACCAGCCGGGGCGGGGCCACCGGGACGAGGGCGACCAGCAGGCAGGCCGCCGTCACCGCCGCCAGACCGTTGCGGACCACCGGGTACCGGTCCCGGTGACGGGCGAACACCCACACCAGGCAGCAGCCGGTGATGGCCACGTGCAACCCCACGTAGTACACGTTGAACGCCCGCAGCAGCCCTCGCGATCCCAGCACCAGGCGCTGCACCCACGCCTCGCTCGGCAGCGGCAACCAGGCCCGCTCCCACCGCTGCAGGGCGGCCCCCCGCTGGACCGCCCCGTCGACCTGGGCCAGCGACTGGCTGCCGGCCAGCTGCCACAGCCCGTAGAGGAGAAACATCACCGCCAGCTCCCGGGTCCAGGCCGACCCGGCCCGGGCCACCCGGCCCGACCATCCGGCCCGGCGCGCCAGCCCGCCCCGGGTCAGGGCCCCTGTCGCGGCAGCCGCCCCGGTGGCGGCCATGGCGGCGTCCTGCCACGGCAGCCACTGCACGGTTCCGACCCTACCGCCGCCGGGTACATTGGCCGGAGGAGAGCCGGGAAGTCTGGTCGGCATGTCAAGAGCGCGCCCCAGGAGCACCCGATGAGCCGACCCCCCATCCCCGCCTGCCGATGAGCGGCGCCACCACCTTCGCGGTGGCGGTTCTGGTCGCCGGCGCGGTGGGCCTGGCCGTCCTGGCCGCCAGCCGGCTGAGCGAACGGATCCGGGTGCCGCTGCCGGCCCTGGTCCTGGTGGCGGCGGCGGTGGCCGTCAAGGTCGTCCCGGGCTTCCACCAGCCGTCGCAGTCCGCGGTGACGCAGGTGGTGACCGTGGCCCTGGTGACCGTGCTGTTCGACGGCGGGATGAACATCGGTCGGCGCCGGTTCCGGTCCGCCGCCTCCCCCATCCTGGTGGTGGGCGTGGCCGGCACGTTCGGCACCGCCGCCTTGGCCGGGGTGCTGATCCATCTGGTGTTCGGCGTGGCCTGGTACCCGGCGCTGCTGGTGGCCACCGCGGTGGCCCCCACCGATCCCACCGTGGTCTTCTCGGTGCTGGGCCGCCGGCAGGTGGGAGGCCGCAGCGGGACCATCCTGGAGGGCGAGTCGGGAGCCAACGACCCGGTCGGCATCGCCCTCATGGCCGGGCTGCTCGGCGCGGGCGGCCTGACCGGCGCCGGGATCGGTCACGTGGCCTCCACCTTCGCCCTGCAGATGGCCGTGGGCGGGGCCGTGGGCGCGGCCGGGGGCCGGGCCCTGCTGTGGTTCATGCGGCGGCTGCCCCTGCCCGACGAGGGCCTGTACCCGCTGCGCACCCTGGCGGCGGCGTTCCTGCTCTACGGCCTGGCGGTGGTGGCGCACGGATCGGGATTCCTGGCCGTGTTCGCCGCCGGCATCGTCATCGGCGACGAGAGAGCCCCCTACAAGAGGGAGATCGAGCGGTTCCACGGCGCCCTGGCCAGCCTGGGGGAGATCGTGGCGTTCGTGGCCCTGGGTCTCACGGTCAACCTGCACGTGCTGGCCCAGGCCTCGACCTGGGTGCCGGGTCTGGTGCTCGGCGCGGTACTGGCCCTGGTCATCCGCCCGGCGGTGGTCGGGCTGTGCCTGGTGCCGGCCCGGCTCCGCCGCAACGAGCGCACCTTCGTGCAGTTCGCCGGCCTCAAGGGGGCGGTCCCGATCCTGCTGGGCGGCTACCTGCTCGGCACTCACGTGGCCGACCCGCCCCGGCTGTACGGGATCGTGATCGTCGTGGTCATCTTCTCGGTGGTGGCCCAGGGCGGCCTGGTCGGCCCGGTCACCCGGCTCCTGCGCCTGCCGGTGCACGTGGTGGAACCGGAGCCGTGGTCGGTGGGGGTGCGGCTGCGCCAGGATCCGGGCAACGTGCACAACCTGGTGGTGGCCTCCGGATCCCGGGCCGACGGGGCGACCGTCGCCGAACTGGACGGCCTGCCCGAGGACGCCTGGGTGACCCTGCTGGTGCGGGAGGGGGTGCTGCTGGCCGTGCGGGGGGACACCCGGCTGCGGGCCGGGGACCGCCTGACCGTGCTGGCCGACGCCGACGCCGCCGGCGACCTGGACCGGGCGTTCGGACCCCCCGCAGGCTGATCGCCGGCGTGTCTCCACCCGAGTAGTGGTGCAGCCGGCCCCGGCTGGGTATTCACCCAGGGAACGCCGCTGCCCACAAGGAGGCCTGCCCAGTGTCAGAACGAAAGATCGCCGTGATCACAGGCGCGACCGCCGGGGTGGGCCGGGCCACGGCCCGGGCGTTCGCCGCCGCCGGCTTCGACGTGGCCCTCCTGGCCCGGGGCGAGGCCGGACTGTCGGCGGCGGCCGAGGACGTGAAGTCGGCCGGGGGCAGGGCGCTGCCCATCCCCACCGATGTGAGCCGCTTCGAGGAGGTCGACGCCGCCGCGGAGCGCGTCGAGCGGGAACTGGGACCCATCGACGTGTGGGTCAACGACGCCATGACCACGGTGTTCGCCCCGTCGTGGGAGGTGAAGCCCGAGGAGTTCCAGCGGGCCGTCGAGGTCACCTTCCTCGGCCAGGTGTGGGGCACCACTGCCGCCCTGGCCCGGATGCGGCCCCGGGACCGGGGCAGCATCGTCAACGTGGGGTCCGCCCTGGCCTTCATCGGCATCCCCCTCCAGAGCGCCTACTGCGCCTCCAAGTTCGCCTGCCGGGGGTTCTTCGAGTCGGCCCGGGCGGAGCTGCTGCACGAGGGCAGCCACGTGCGGATGTCGATGGTCCACCTGCCGGCGGTCAACACCCCGCAGTTCAACTGGTGCGAGACCACCCTCGACCGCCACCCCCAGCCGGTCCCCCCGATCTACCAGCCGGAGGTGTGCGCCAAGTTCATCCTGGCCGCCGCCCTCGACGGCCGCCGGGACAAGATCATCGGATCGTGGAACAAGCTGCTGGTCATGGCCGGCCGGCTGTTCCCCGGCCTGGGCAACCAGTACGCCGCCATCGGGGCCTGGGACACCCAGCTGACCGACCAGAAGGTGTCGCCGGACCGCCCGGTCAACCTGTTCCACCCGGTCGACAGCGGCGACGACGCCGGGGCCCACGGCATCTTCGACCAGAAGGCCGGTGGATTCCTGGACCCGTCGTTCCTGAAGACGCTGCCCACCACCGCCCGCACCTTCGCCACCGCCCTCAGCCGTACGGTCCAGGAGAAGCGCGAGACCTACGAGTCCATAGCCTCGGTCCGCCGCCAGCAGGGGGTCTGACCCCCGCCGGCGGCAGCGGGCGGGGTGCGGGACCCGGACTCCAGGCCGGCGAGCAGGTAGTGGAGGCCCCGGGCGAACTGGCTGGGGCTGGTGTAGGCGGCCAGCTGCACGGCCAGTTCGTCGCCGTCCTCGCTCGGCGCCCACCCGGCCCGGGACGCCTCCAGGGCGGCGAAGCCGATGGTGTAGGTCTGCAGGGCCCCGTACGCCCGGCGGGCGGCCTGCTCGTCCCCGAGGGCCGTCCGCAGCACCTCCATCATGGCGTCCATCCGGTCCCGGGCCGACGGCGACATGACCGGGTGACTGAGGTACACGTGCAGGGCGGCCGGCTCGGTGACCAGGAAGTCCCGCAGCCTGTCGGCGGCCTCGGCGATGTAGGCCCTCCAGTCCGACGGGTCGGCAGCCGGGGCCCAGACCCGGGCCAGCAACCGGTCGGTCACCTCGTCGATGATGTCGTCCTTGTCCCGCACGTGCCGGTACAGCGACATGGGTGCCACACCCATCTCCGACGCCAGGCCCCGGATGGTCAACTGCTCGAAACCGACCTCCTCCAGGACCCGCACCGCGGTGGCGATGACCTGATCCCGCGAGATGGTCCCCCACGGTGTGCGACCCGACGGGCCGCCCTGCCGCCGGCTACCGGCGGCGGGGCGGGTGACGGCGGCGGCCTTGCGAGCTGGCATGTCCGGTCACATTAACAGTTTGCGTACCTGTACGAAAGATGGGGGGACCCGCTCCGGTCAGCGGCCCACGGCCTGCTCCGGGCAGGGCCGGCCGGCTGCGGACCGGTCGGGGCGGGGGTCCGGCGGGGCCGCCCCGGGGTCGCCGGTGCGCCCGCCGGGCGGGGCGGGGCCGCCCGGGGGGGCGCCGAACAGGGCCAGCACCCTCTCGCGGTCCTCGGCCCGGGTGGTCAGGGTGACCGAGTCGCCGGCTTCCAGGACCAGGTCCCCGTCGGGGGAGATCATGGCGTCGCCCCTGGTCACCGACACGATCACCGTCCCGGTCGGCAGGGCCAGCCGACGGATGGGCGAGCCCTCGGCCGCCGCCCCGGCGGCCACCGCGGTGTCGGCCAGCCCGGTGGTGCTGACAGCCCCGGCCAGGCGGGAGGCCCACTGGCCCACGGCCATCTGCCAGCCCTGCACCAGCTCCCGGTTGGAGACGATGCCCACCACGTTCATGTCGTTGTCGAGCACCGGGATCCACCCGCCCTTGGACGACGGGATGCCCTGCACGGCGGCGTCGAGTCCCACGTCGGCCGGCAGGGTCATGGCCTCCACGTCGGCCATGCGGCCCACCGGCCCGGTCTGGCCCCGGGCCACCTGATCGGCCAGGGTGGGGGTCTGGACCGACCCCACGAAGGCGCCGCCGGCGGTGGTGACCGGGGCGCCGGGCAGATCCGCCCCCTGCAGCAACCCCAGGGCCTCGGCGGCCGGGGTGGTGTTGAGCAGCACCAGGGTGGGCCGGGCCATGATCGAGGTGACCGGCACCGACTCCGACGCCGGCAGGCCCAGCGACAGCCGGTGGGCCACCGAGTCGCTGCGCCGGCGGAGCTGCGACTCGTAGATGGTCTGGTCCCCCACCACCGCGGAGGCCACCGCCACCGCCACCATGGCCGGGGCCAGGAGGGACAGGTTCCCGGTCATCTCGGCCACCATGATGGTCACGGCCAGCGGGGCGTGGGCGATGGCCCCGAACCCGGCCATCATGCCGATGATCACGAACGCGCTCGGGTCGTGGGGGGCGAAGCCGGCCAGGTCGAACAGCTTCCACAGGCCGGCGCCGGCCGCCGCTCCCACCACCAGGCCCGGACCGAAGATGCCCCCCGAACCGCCCGAGCCGATGCTGAGGCTGGTGGCCAGGATCTTGGCCGCCGGCAGGACCAGGGCGATCCACAGCGGCAGGGCCATGAGCTGGTGGATGTCCAGCTCGGTCTGGACCTGGCCGTACCCGGTGCCCAGCACGCCGGGGATCTCCAGGCCGATCAGCCCGACCACCAGACCGGCGACGGCGGGCCGCACGGCCCGGGGCAGGGGCCACTTCTTGAACCAGTTGCCCATCCCGTAGAACGTGCTCGAGTACAGCCGCCCCCAGACCCCGCAGACCAGGCCCAGGGCGGCGAACAGGATGAACTGCCAGAAGTGCTGGACACCCGTCGTCACGTTCACCCCGAAGATGGGGGTGAAGCCGCCGGTGACGGCGGAGAACACTCCGTAGGCGACGGCGGTGGCCACCACCGAGGGGATCAGGGCCTCTATCTCCACGTCCTCGCGGTACATCAGCTCGGCGCCGAGCAGCGCCCCGCCCAACGGGGCCCGGAAGATGGCCCCGATGCCGGACGCGATACCGGCGGCCACGCAGATGCGGGAGTCGGCTGGGGTGAGGTTCATGACCCGGGCCAGGACCGATCCGAAGCCGGCGGAGATCTGGGCGGTGGGGCCCTTCCGGCCTCCCGAGCCTCCCGAGCCTATGGTCAGCATGGATGCCGCCAGCTTGACCAGGATGGACCGGGGCCGGATTCCCTTCGGGTTGGTGTGGACCGCCTTGATGGCCGCGTCGGTGCCGTGACCCTCGGCCTCGGGGGCGAAGGTGAACACCAGGATCCCGGCCGCCAGAGCCCCGCCGGCCACTACCAGGGGGATGGCCCAGGGCCGGCTGAACCCGCTCGCCGGGCGGCCTCCTCCCTCGCCGGCGGTCCCGGCCGGCGTGTACCCCCCGATGTAACCGAGGATCCACTTGGTGGCCTCGTGCAACCCGTAGTAGAAGACCACGGCGCCGAGGCCGGCCACGACCCCGATGAGGGTTCCGAGCACCAGCCATTTGCGCAGGTAGGGAGCCCGGCGGAGGCCGGAGAGGAGGCGGGACAGGGCCCGGCGGGGGCCCAGGGTGAGCGGCTGGGACCGCCCGGACGCCACGGTGGTCCCGCCGATGGGTACGACCTGGTCACCGGGCCGGCCCGGCCGGGGTTCGGGTCCGGGCCTCACTGGCCCCATCCGAGCGCCCAGTCCTCCTCGGGCACCTCCCCGGCGGCGGAACTGAACGCCCTCAGGGCCTCGACCAGGTCGGAGCGCCCGGTCGGCGGCAGGTGGTCCAGCACCTGGCGCAACTCGGCCCGGCGGGCCTGGCTGACCCGGTCCACCAGCCGGCGGCCCTCCTCGGTCACCCCCACCCTGACGATGCGGCGGTCCTGCGGTGACCGGTTGCGGCGCAGCAACCGCTTGGCCGCCAGCCTGTCGCACATGCGGGTGGCGGTGGAGGGCAGCACGTCCAGGGCCTCGGCCAGGTCGGCCACCCGCTGCGGGCCCCGGCCGCTCAGCACCACCAGGGCCCGGTACTGGGGCAGGGTGATCTCGGTCCCGCAGGCTGCCAGGGAGCGGGCCGCCACGGCCACCAGGGCCCGGCTGGCCGACAGGAAGGCGTCGACGAGCTCACGTTCCTCCGGCGGTGCGCCATCCGCCTCGGGGTCGGTCCGGGTGCCGCCTCGGGAGCGCGACGGGCGGGTGGCGGTTGCGGTCACGCATCCATGATAGTTGCTATGGGCAGCCTTTGCTGCCGCCAACGGTTACCCGGGCGTAACAATGCGTCGGGCCCGGCGGCGGGGGTAGGTGAGCGCCGTGGCGGTCGGCGCTCTCCTCGCGACGCACCCCTCCGGCGCGGCCCTGAGCGGGGTCAGGGCCGGGGTGCTCCTGACCGGCGTGCAGACGGCGGCGCCGGCCCTGGCTGCGGCCGGGGCGGAGGTGGCCGCAGCCGGGCTGTACCTGTGGGGGGTGCGGCGGCTGGCCGGGCGGGGACGGAGGTGGCCCGTGCGCCGCACGCTGGCCTTCATGGCCGGGCTGACGACGATCTGGCTGGCGGTGGGGTCGGGACTGGCCGCCTACGACGAGACCAGCGTCACCCTGCACATGGTCCAGCACGTCCTGTTGATGACGGCCGCCCCGCCCCTGCTGGCCCTGGGCCGACCGCTGGCCCTGGCCACCCAGGCCGCCCGCCGGCCGGCCCAGGTCCGCCTGAACCGGCTCCTGCGCAGCGGGCCTGTGGCCGCCCTCACCCATCCCCTGCCCGCCGCCGTCCTGTACTTCGGGACCATGTGGGTGATGCTGGTGGACCGCCCCGCCTACGACTACCTGATCGCCGACCAGCCGGCCCATCGGGCCAGTCACGTGCTGCTCCTGGCGGTCGGCCTGCTGTACTGGACCCCGCTGGTCGCCCCCGACACCGCCCGGCACCGCCTGTCGCACCCGGCCCGGGTGGTCCTGCTCCTGCTGTCGATGCCGCTCGAGGCCCTGCCCGGGGTGTTCATGCGGTTCCGCTCCACCCCGATCGACGCGATCAACAGCCTGGCCGACACCCGCACCGCCGGCGAGCTGTTCCTGGTGGCGGCCACCGGGGCGTGCAGCCTGTGGCTGGTGGCGGTGGTGGTGCAGTGGTTCGCCTTTGCGGTGCGCGAGGAGCGCCGCCAGGCCTCCGGGCCGGACGGGGCGGGCGGGGCCTGGACGGTGCCGTGGTGGATCGGGCCGGCCACCCCGCCGGTCGCGGCGTCCCCCTCCGGACCTAGCGAAGCCTGAGCAGGTCCCGGACCCGGTCCATCCGGGCGGCAGCCGGTGACACCAGGGCCAGCACCCCGGGGATGGCCGGTGTGCGCGGGTGGGGCCGGGTCGGCCCCGAGCGCGACGCCTGCTCGTACATGCGTCCTATGCGCACTGAGTCGTCGGGGTCGAGGCTCGACGCCAGCGACGGCAGGATCTGGCTCTCCTCCAGACCCACGTGGGTCACCACCTCCTGCGCGATGGCGGCGGCCAGGGGAGCCGAGCCGTCCCGGCCGGCGACCCGGTGCAGCAGGTGCAGCCGCTGCCGGGCCCGCTTCTCCTGGGCGGTCGCCGCCTCCCGCAGGACGACCTGCTCGGGCAGGACGTCGCGCACGACCGGCCACAGGTAGCGGGCCTCGGCGGCCTCGTGGCGGGACTCCAGGGCGACCAGGGCGTCGATGGGTTTCCTGGCCCGGCGCTCCCCCACCCGCCCCTCCCCGCACAGCCCGAGGATGTCGTCGACCAGTTCGAGCACCCGGCGGTGCTCGAACTGGACCGCCTCTATCAGGTCACGCACGGCGCCCTCCGGGGGGACGGCGGGGCAGCCGGCCCCGGCGGGGCCGGTCGCGCAGGTCGGCCAGGTAGGCGTTGTACGCCCGCAGCCGGGCGCTCTCCTGCCCGCTGTCCCAGCGCAGCGGGGCGGTCCGGGCGGCCAGCAGGTCGGCCCGGCTGGGGGCCGGCGCCTGGGGGGCGCCGGGGGGCCCGCCGTTGCGGGCCGGGGCGGTCAGCAGCGCCCACCATGCCCACACGGCCACCCCGGCGAAGGCCGGCCACTCGAACACGTAGACGAAGCTCAAGGTGTTGCCCGACAGGGCCCGCTGCAGCTGCCACCACCCGGCCAGCAGGCACACCGGCCCCACCAGGACCAGCGTCAGGTGCAGCAGCATCGACCGTCCCGACAGCCAGGCGACCCGCCGGGCCGGGGCCGGGCGGGCGGGGCGGCGGAACTCGGGGGCGACCACGCTCATCGGCACGGGTTCTCCGCCACGGTGGTGACCACGGTGGTGCCCTGCGTGACGGTGAGGGTGCCGGGGCAGCCGCCGGGTCCGGCGGTGGCGCTCCGGGCGGTGAAGAGGCCCTCGACCGGGTCCACCGGCTCGGTGGCCGTCTCGCCCAGGCAGGTGACCTTGCGGCCGGCGGCGTCGGGCGAGCAGCCGATGTGGCCGTTCTGGATGGGCAGCCCGCTCTCATCCATGATGAAGTGGACGCGGCCGGCCAGGTTCTGCATGGCGGCCGTGGAGGAGGGCCGGTCGGAAGGGCCGGCGTGAGCCAGGCCGTACCCGCTGGAGCAACCGGCGGCCAGCAGGCCGGCGCCGCCCAGCACCGACACCAGCACCGCCCGGCGGGGCCGGCTCACCCGCCCCTCCCGAGGGTCCGGCCCAGCCGGGACGCCACCCGGGTGAGGGCATCCCCGGTCCGGGCCGGGGTCCTCCCGCCGTTGGTGGCGGCGGCCACCGCCGGCTCCCTCTTGCCGTGGGGGCCCTGCCAGGCCGCCCGGTCGGGGAGGAACGGCTTCGGGGAGGGGGTGGCGCCCGACGACGCCGGTCCCTCCGGTACCTCGGTGGGGGCCACCGGCACGCCCCGCAGATCCCGGCACACCCGCCAGGCGATCCACCCGGTGATCACCGGCAGCCCGATCACCGCACCGCGCAGCCCGAAGGTGAGCGGCGCCTGCTGCAGGTTCAGGTAGTAGCCGAACACGTCCTGGCCCCCGGCCACGGTCAGCACCGCGTAGGCGGTCAGGACGGCCACCCCCAGGGCGGTCCGGCCCGACCGCTGCCGGGGCCGGTCCAGCAGGTTGTGCGACAGGTGGTCGCCGGTCCACCACCGCTCCAGGAACGGGTAGGCGTACATGAGCAGGAACGTGCCGCCCGGGATGACCACGCCCGACCAGAACAGCTCCGAGACGGTCCAGCCCCCGATGTGCAGGCGCCACGGCGGGAACAGCCGCAGCGATCCCTCCATCCACCCGGTGTACCAGTCGGGCTGGGCGAACGAGCTGGCCATGTACGGGTGGTAGGGACCGTACTCCCAGATGGGATTGATCTGGACCAGGCCGCCCAGGATGAACAGCAGCCCGGTCACCGCGCACATGAGAGCTATGGAGCGGAAGGCGTAGGTGGGCCACAGCTGCGACCCCACCAGCTTTCTCTCGGTGCGGCCGGTGCCGGGGAACTGGGTGTGCTTCTGGCGCCAGATGAGGGCCAGGTGCAGGCCCAGCAGCCCCATTATCAGCAGGGGTACCACGAACACGTGCAGCACGAACAGCCGGTGGGTGAGCTCGTTGGAGGGGAACTGGCCCCCGAAGAACAGATATGCGGTCCACCCCCCCAGCAGCGGGATGGACTCGGCGATCGAGTAACCGATGCGCAGCCCCAGGCCGGACATCAGGTCGCCGGGCAGGGAGTAACCGGTGAACCCGTTGAAGATGGACAGCAGCAGCAGCGTGACCCCGATCAACCAGTTGATCTCACGGGGCTTGCGGAACGCCCCGGTGAAGAAGATGCGGGCCTGGTGGCAGATGATGACGGCGATGAACAGGTCCGCGGCCCAGTGGTGCACCTGGCGGATCAGCAGCCCGGCCCGGACGTCCATGCTGATGTGCACCACGGACTGGTAGGCGGAGTTCATGGACTCGCCGTGCAGGGGCAGGTAGGACCCCTGGTAGACCACCGTGGTGTCGCTCGGGTCGAAGAAGAAGGTCAGCCACACCCCGGTCAGGACCAGGATGATGAAGCAGTACATGGCCGCCTCGCCCAGCATGAACGACCAGTTGTCCGGGAAGATGTGATCCAGGGCGGTCTTCAGGAAGTGCTGGCTGCCGAGCCGCTCGTCCATGGCGGCGTTCAGCTTGCGGATGGGTCGGGCCGCCACTAGCTCAACCCCCCGCCACGCCCTTGGACCAGTGCCAGAAGACCGGCCCGGGCGGCTCGGAGAAGTCGCCGGCGGAGCGCAGCGTGCCGTCGGGGTCCACCGACAGCGGCAACTGGGCCAGCGACCCGGCGGCCGGGCCGAACACCGGATGGGCGCCCCTGGTCACGTCGAAGGTGGACTGGTGGCAGGGGCACTCCAGGTCCATGGACACCCGGTCGTAGAGGTTGACCGGGCAGCCGGCGTGGGAGCACACCTTGGAGTAGCAGATGTAGTCACCCGGAGCCCACGCCCGGCGGCCCGGCAGCGGGTGGTTGGCGTGGGGGGGCAGGTGGATCAACATGCACGCCACCATGGGCGCCTCTATGAAGCCCTGTGGGTACACCGAGAGGGCCGCCCCCACGGGCAGGTCCCCCATCTTGATGGGCTTGCCGTCGGAGTCGACCAGCACCCGCTTCTGCCTCCAGGGGGTGTGGGCCAGGGAGTTGGCCGACGGTCCGAACGAGCGGATCGTGGACAGCAGGCTGGCGCCGATCGTCACGGCCACCGCCCCGATGGAGCCGAGCAGGACCCGCCGGCGCCCCACGCCGCCCCGGTGCAGGGTGGCCAGCACGCTGGCCTCCTCCGCCGCCGGGCTCTGGAGGTCCGGGTACTCCTCCACGAAGGGGCCCTCGGGCAGGAGGTGGTGGGCCCACAGGACCAACCCGACGGCCAGCAGCAGGAAGCACGCTCCCAGCAGGCCCCCTTCCAGGCCGATGTTCCCGGTGGTCCAGTACACCACGGCCATGCCGCAGCCCAGCACGGCGGCGCCGACCAGGCACACCAGCACGGCCGTACCGGCCCTCCGCTGCTTGTCCGATTCTTCTGTCATCCGCGCTTTCCGATCCAACGGGAGACGAACATGACCCCCACCAGGGCGACCAGCCAGACCACCGCTCCCTCGGCGAAGGGGCCGAGGTGCGAGATGGGGTCCCCGCCGTGGTCGTAGGGGTGCTTGGCCTGCTCCAGGTAGGCGTCGATGGCGTTGACCTGCGACGAGCTCAGCTCCTTGGGACCGAACTTGGGCATGACGTCCGGCCCGATCCGCAGGGCCTCCCCGAGCTGGGTGGGGGTGGCCTCGGTTATGGCCGGCACCGGCCGGTTGTAGAGGATCCCGCCCGATCCGCTCCAGTTGTGGCAGGCGGCGCAGTCCTCGGTGAACAGCTCATGGCCTTTGGCCACGTCTCCGGCCAGGGGGTTGACGGTGGGGATGGCCGGTCCGCCGTGGGCCACCAGGGCGGTTACGTAGCGGTCCAGCGCCTTGATGTCGGCCTCGGGCAGGATCGGGGAAAAAGGTTCGGTCTTCGAGGGGGAGTCCTTCTTGGGCATACGCCCGGTGGTGAGCTCGAAGTCCACCGCCGCCTCGCCCACGCCGGCCAGGCTGGGAGCCCGGTCCGTGCCCCGACCGGTCTCCCCGTGGCAGGCCGCGCAGTCCTGCTGCCACAGGACCTTGGCGGTGACCCCGTTGGCGCCCACGATGTTCGCGGCGGCCGTCGCCGGGTTGACCGGCACCCCCGGGGAGGCCGGCGGATGGTTGGCGGTGCCGTTGGACAGCGGGGTGGGGGGCGCCGCAGTGGTGGTGGTCTGGCCCGGCGTGGTGGTGGAGGGGATGGGGGCGGTGGTGGACGACGTGGGGCTGGCCGACGCCGCTGCGGTGGACCCCCGGCCGGGCACCATCAGCCAGCCGCCGAGGGCCGCCACCGCCAGTACCGGCACCCAGACCAGGGCCAGGCGCCCGAGCGTCCGGCGCAAGCTCACGACCGGGTCTCCCGGCGCCGCTCCGACCACTCCACCCGCCACCGGGCCAGGCAGAACGCCACCAGGGGCAGGGCGAAGTACGCCACGAAGACACCGAACACCCAGGCCAGGCCGCCGGCCAGGCAGGCCACCGCGAACGCCGCGGCCGGGGCCCCGTTGCGGGCCCGGCCCGCCCCGGGCGGGGCGCCCACCGGTTGGCGGGTCCGGGACGGGAACAGCAGGACGGTCGCCGTCACCACCACCAGCAGGCCGACCATGGACCAGGCGATGATCAGCTCCTGCAGCTGCGACACCGCCGGGAACGCGAAGTGCCACGAGACGACCACCAGATTGATGACGGTCCAGATCCCTACGACCAGGGCCCCCCGGCTGGTGGCCAGTTTGCCGATGCGGCTCATCCGGCCTCGCTCCCGATGATCAGGGCCTGCTCCTCTTCCTGCCTCTGCTCCTGGCGGAGGGAGAGCAGCGGATAGTAGGAGCGGATGGGCGGGATGGCGGTGAAGTTGAACCGGGGTGGCGGGGAGCTGGTGGCCCACTCCAGGGTGTGGCCCCCCCACGGGTCGGGCGGGGCCGGCACCCGCCGGCGCAGCGATCGCACCACATTGACTGCGAACACCACCATGGCCAGGGCCAGGACCCCCGCCCCGATGCTGGATATCAGGTTCGGCACCCCCACCCCCAGCGAAGACGGGTAGGTGGCCACCCGGCGCGGCATCCCCCAGTAGCCGCTCCAGAACATCGGCAGGAATGTGGCATTGGTGCCGACAACCATGAGCCAGAAGTGGGCCTTGCCCAGTCGCTCGCTGAGCATGGTTCCGGTGACCTTGGGCCACCACAGATACATGCCAGCGAAGAACCCGAACACGCTGCCGGCGAAGAGCGTGTAGTGGAAGTGGGCCACCACGAAGTAGGAACCGTTGACGTGGTAGTCCACCACCGGAGTGCCGAGCATGACCCCGGTGATCCCCCCGATGGCGAACTGGGGGATGAACGCCAGGGCGAACAGCATCGACGTGGTGTACGCCATCCGGCCGGTGATGGCCGTGCCCAGGAACCCGAAGTACTCCACCCCGGCCGGCACCGTCAGCGCGATGGTGGTGAGGCTGTAGTAGTCGTTGGCCGACTGGCCCGTGGCGAAGAGGTGGTGGCCCCACACGGCCATGGACAGGGCCGCGAACGTCATCAGCGCCCCCACGGTGAACTTGTACCCGACGTAGGGCTTGCCGGCGAAGGTGGACAGCGATTCGGCCACCGCCCCGACGAACGGGAAGAACATCACGTACACCACCGGGTGCCCGTAGAACCAGAACAGGTTGTCGTAGGCGATGTTCATCATGTTGTTGTTGAAGATGGACGGGTCCATCCGCCCCGCCCCCATCAGCGACACCGCCACCAGCAGCGACGGGAACGAGGCGATCACCATCAGCACGGTGACCACCTCGGACCACGAGAACACCGACATCCGCATCAGGGTCAGGCCCGGGGCCCGCATGCGCATGGCCGTCCACAGCACCGTCCACGCCTGGAGGATCATGCCGGTGGCGGCCAGGAACGTCCCCACGATCCACAGGCTCTGACCCTGGCCGGGGCTGTAGATGGCGTCCGAGAGGGGGGTGTAGGCGTACCAGCCGGTGTCGGCCGCCCCTCCCCCCACGAACACCCCCGAGTACAGGGCGACCGCCCCCGCCCCGTACAGCCAGTAGCCGAGGAGGGCGATGCGGGGCGCGGCGATGGACGGCGCCCCGACCTGGAGCGGGATCAGGTACACCCCCATGCCGATGGCGAAGGGGGTTATGACCAGGAAGATCATCCCGGTGCCGTGCAGGGTGAACAACTCGCTGTACAGGTGCGGGCTGACGATCGTCTGTCCGGGCTGGGCCAGCTGGGCCCGCATCACCAGTGCCAGGGCCCCGTTGGCGGCGAACAGGATCAGGGCGGTGAGCAGGGTCGCCACGCCGATCTTCTTGTGGTCAGTGGTGGTGACCAATCCGGCCAGGCCCCGCGCCTCGGTGGGCAGCGTGGGGGCGGCCGCGGTTCCCACCTCGTGGGTGGCCGCCACGTCGGTCGTGGTCATCGGGCGGCGCTCCCCTGCTGATGCAGCCACGAGGCGAACTGGGCCGGCGTCTCCGCCCGGACCCGGAAGTGCATGGCGTAGTGGTACAGGCCGCAGAACTCCGAACATTCGCCCAGCCAGTTCCCCGGGCTGGCGATGGTGGTCTCGAAGGTGTTGGTGAAGTTGGGGTAGGCGAAGGTCTTGAACCGCAGGTGCGGGACCCAGAAGGCGTGCACCACGTCAGCTGAGGTGACATTGAATCTGATGACCTCGCCGGTGGGCACGACCAGCGTCGGGATGTGGCCGTCCACACAGTTGGCGGTGACCGACACGTGCGTGCCCCCGTAGGCGAAGCGCCAGCACCACTGGTAGCCGGTGACGTTGACCACCACTTTCGGCGGCGGGTCGCTCGAGGTGTTCTGAACCAGGGAGAAGGCCACCAGCCCGGCGGCCACCACCGCCAGGGCGGCCGTGTAGGACGCCTCGGTCTTGGTGAACTCGTGCTTCTGGCTGGGCGGCCGGGCCCGGCGGACGGCCGAGCGGGCGATGGCCGCCAGCAGCAGCAGCATGATCAGTCCGAACACCACGATGGCGATGATCACCTCGACCCGGAATGTGTGGTCGAACCGCAGCGGCAGATTCATCCGACCACCGACACCCCGTGCAGCAACTACCGCTTCCTTCCGCTTCCGATCGAACCCCCCTGGCAAGGCGGAGGCGACCGCTACTTACCCCCCGCCCCGGGCGACAAACGTCGAGTCCGGATCCCCCCGAGTGGGTACGCCAGAGTCGGGAGGGAACGAGGGGAAGGTGGAGGCTTGTCGCTAGTCGGTCCGCAGCGGATCGCCACGGTGGGGCTGACGCCCGGCCGGGTGCTCGCCGTGGCGTGGCGGCGCCACGTGTCGTCGGTGGTCGGCCGGCGGGGCGGAGGGCGGGCCGTCCTGCTGATGGCGGCCGTGATGAGCCTGAGCAGCGCCGACGGGGGGGCCATCGGCGCGCTGGCCGGACCCCTGGAGCGCAGCTTCCATTTCGGCAACACCAGGCTGGGGCTGCTGGTGACGGTGAGCAGCCTGGTGGGAGCGGCCGGGTGCATGCCGATGGGCGTGCTCGTCGACCGGGTGAACCGCCAGCGCCTGCTGGTGGCCGCCGTGGTGCTGTGGTCACTGGCCATGGCGGGCATGGCCCTGGCCGACAGCTACCCCGCCCTGCTGGCCACCCGGGTGGCCCTGGGGCTGGTCACCTCAGCGGCCGGTCCGGTGGTGGCCTCGCTCACCGGTGACCTGTTCCCGGCCGAACGGCGCGCCGGTACCTACGGGTTGATCCTGACCGGGGACATCGTGGGGTCGGGTGTGGGCCTCCTGGCGTCGGGGGCGGTCAACTCGCTGGTGGACTGGAGGGCGGCCTTCGCGGTGCTGGCGACCGGCAGCATGGTCCTGGCCGTGGTGGTCCACCTGCTGCTGTCCGAGCCTCCTCGCGGCGACGCCCGGGGCCGGCCCGGTTCACCGGGAGCGACGGCGGCCGGGACCGGGGCCGGCGGCCCGGACGGGCCGGCCGACGCCAGCACCGAGGCGGACCCCCGGCTGGTCCTGCGCGGGGACCCCTCGTCGATGTCGGCGTGGCAGGCCGCCCGCTACGTGCTCAGCATCCCTTCCAATCAGGTGCTGATCCTCTCCAGCGCGCTCGGCTACTTCTTCCTGTCGGGGTTGCGGACCTTCGCCGTGGTGTTCGCCCAGTCCCGGTACCGGCTGGGGCCGGCCCTCACCGGCCTCCTGATCGTGGTCATCGGGGTGGGCACCGTGGCCGGGACCGTCGGCGGGGGACGGCTGGCCGACCGGTTCTCCCGCCGGGGCCGGCCGGAGGCCCGGATGAGCGTGGCCGGCCTGGGCCTGGCCGGGGCGGCGCTGCTGTTCCTCCCCGGCCTGTTCACCGCGTCGGTGGCGGTGGGGCTCCCGCTCTACGTGGGGGCGGCGGCCCTCCTGGCCGCCCCCAACGCGCCCATCGACGCGGCCCGGCTGGACATCGTCCCGGCCCGGTTGTGGGGCCGGGCCGAGGCGGTACGCACGGTGACCCGCACCCTGCTGGAGGGAGCGGCGCCCCTGCTGTTCGGCTTCGTGTCGTCGCAGTTCTCGGCCCAGTTCTCCGGATCGGCCCGTAACGCCGCCGCCGGCACCAGCTCCCCCCACCAGGTTCTCACCGCGGCGTCCACCCACGGGCTGGCCCTCACCTTCCTGGTGATGCTGGTCCCCCTGGCCGCCAGCGGGCTGCTGCTGGTCCACCGCCGCCGCCGGTACCGGATCGACCTGGCCACCGCCCTCGTCTCGGACCAGGTCGCTTTCAGCCCTCAGACCTCCGATGGATGAAGTCGCCACTTCGACCATCTGATACCGCATATGCGCCACCGGGTATCCCACCTGTCGGGCCGATAACGGCCGTTCAGGAAGGAGACACTAACATGACTATGGCGGGTCGTGTCAACGAAGGTCGTACGGCGGCCGGCACCCACTCAGCAGAGACCGACAGAGCGCTGGTGGACCTGGCCACCTCGGAGGCTGACGAGGCCTGGCTGTCCCGCACCCGGATATTCCTGCAGCCCATTGCCGCTCCGTCGGTCATGGGGCTGTTCGGCTTCGCGGTGGCGACCATGATGGTCGGCGCCTGGCAGGCCGGGTGGTACGGAGACAGCAGCACCCCTCTCATTCTCTGGCCATTCACCCTGGTAGCCGGTGGGCTTTTGCAGATAATCGCCGCGGTTGCCTGCTTCAAGGCCCGGGATTCCATCGCCCTCGGAGTGCACGCCATTTGGGGGGCGTTCTGGCTGGCGTGGTCCACCTTGCAGATCCTGGTGGCGCTGCACGTGATGGCCCCGCTACCCCTCGGGTCGGCGAACGGAGGCTTCGGGTTCTGGTTCATAGGCCTGGCGCTGGTGACCATGAGCGGCTTCTTCGCCTCTCTGGCCCAGAGCGGCCTGCTGGCCATCACCCTCGGTACCCTGTCCGCCGGTTCGGCGCTGACCGCCGCCGGCTTCTGGGCCGGCAGCCTCGGCACCACCCGGGCCGGTGGCTGGCTGTTCGTGATCTCGGCGGCGGCCGCCTGGCTGTTCGCCACGGCCATGCAGCTGGAGGGCTCGTTCGGGCGCACCATCATCCCGCTCGGCAAGCTCAACGCCGCCTCCAACATCCCCGGCCGCAGCGCCACCCGCCCCATCGAGCGGGCGGCCGGCATGCCGGGTGTCCGGGTGGGCCAGTAGCCCCCGGATATTCGACCGTAGAGCTCGTAGAGAAGAGGCCCGCCGGTTGCCCCGGCGGGCCTCTCCGCGTCGTGGGGGCGGGCCCGTCGGGGGATGGGGTTCGGGCCGCCGGCCGGGTAGTACAAGCCCGATGACCAGCCCCTCCAGACGCCCGGACCGCGATCGGTGATCGAATTCCGCCACCTGCGGTACTTCGTGGCGGTGGCCGAGGAGATGCACTTCGGCCGGGCGGCCGAACGCCTGCACATGGCCCAGTCGCCTCTCAGCCACCAGATCCGCCAACTGGAGCGCCGGCTGGGCGTGGTGCTCCTGGAGCGCGATCACCATGTGGTGGGCCTGACCGACGCCGGGACCGCTTTCCTGGAGGAGGCCAGGTGCCTGCTGGCCGACCTGGACCGGGCGGTGGACCGGGCCCAGCGGGCCGGGCACGGGGAGGTGGGCAGGATCTGCGTCGGTTACGTCCCGGAGATGAGCGCCGGGGTGTTGCCGGAGAGCCTGCGCACCCATCGGCAGCGCTTCCCCGAGGTGGTCATCGACCTGCACCAGGGCATCACCGGGGACCTGCTCGAGAGACTGCAGGCCGGCGACCTGGATGTGGCCTTCGTGCGGTCCCCCGGCGCCCTCGAGCACCTCGAGTACGAGGAACTGGTGAGCGAGGAGCTGTACGTGGCCCGCCCGGAAGGGTCGCAGCCCGGCGATCAGCCGGTGGACCTGTCCGGCCTCAGCGGCGAGACCATCCTGGTACCGGGCCCCCAGTCGGCCCACGGCCTGCGCCGGGACATCGACGCCGCGTGCGCGTCAGCCGGCATGGTGGTCCGGTCCCGGCGGGAGGCCTCCTCCCCCACGGCCATGCTGCTCCTGGTCGCCGCCGGGGCCGGGGTGGCCCTGGTCCCGGCCAGCGTGGCCCGCAGCTTCCCGATCCCGGGTGTGAGGTTCGCCCCGGCGGCCACGGCGCCGACCACCAGCGCCGGGATGTGCTGGCGTCGGAGCGACCGTTCCCAGGTGGTCGGCAACTTCCTGGACACCACCCGGGGCCTGGTGCCCGGCCGCCATCCGGCCAGACCTGCGGTGGGGCCGGCCCCGGCCGGGTAGAGATTGGTCATGGTCGCTGCGCTGCTCTCCTCCGCCTTCGTGTACGCCGAGACCTCCCGGCCGGCCTCCCCGTCGAACCAGGTCGGGTGGGACACGCTCTTCGTGGCCGGCGGGTTGCTGTTGTTCGTGCTGGTGGTGGCCGCGGCGGCCGCCCTGGCCAACTCGAAGGAGGACCGTCGCCATTCCGGCTGACGGCCGGTCTCAGGGGTGGCTGGGGTCGATCCAGGTGATCGACCCGTCCTCCGCCGCATCGATGTCCAGGTTGACCACCACGGGATCCTGGCCGCTGCGGACCAGGACGCACTCGAGAGGCTGATCGGCTGCGGCGTTGATCTCCTGGTGGGCGATCCACGGCGCCACGAAGATGAAGTCGCCGGGGCCGGCCTCGGCTGCGTACTGCAACCGGCTCCCCCAGCGCATCCGGGCCCGGCCGCTCACGACGTAGATGATGCTCTCCAGCTCCCCGTGGTGATGGGCGCCGGTGCGGGCCCCGGCCTGGATGGACACCGTCCCGGCCCACAGGGCTGAGGCGCCGGTAGCGGCGTTGACCGCCGCCTGGCGGAACATGCCCGGCGTCTGGGGAGTGTTGCGGTCCAGCTGCTGGGAGCTCACCACCCGGACGGCGGTCCGTTCCTCGACCGGTAGCTCGGTGGCCATGCCGTGAATCTACCGGCCCGCACCGCAGCCGGGCGGGGTTGTGTGTCCACGTCGGTGATGGGCCACGTCACGTCGACAGAGGCTTGTCGACGTGACGTGGCGCGTCCCGCCGGACAAACCCGGCGGCCACGCCTGCCTGGCCGCCCCGTGTCACGTCGACACGGCCCATTCGACGTGACACGGCGCGCCGGCGGTGACCCGGACACCGGACCGCCGCGTAGCAGCGCGCCACGTCTGGTCGAAACCCGGTTGTCGACGTGACGTGGCCCGACGGAGAACGGCCCCATCGGGGACGCCCCGGGCGCCCCCGGCAGGGTCAGAGGTCCGGGGCCGGGCCGTCGTCGGATACCGAGTGGTGCTCCACGGAGCCGCCGGAGGCCTCCCGGCCGTCCTGGCGCTCGTCGCTCTCGGCCAGGACGGCGGCCGCCTGAGCGGCGGCGTCGTCGCGCCCGGCCCGCTTCTCCTCGGCGGGGGCGTCGTCGGCCCGCCCGCTCACCCGCTCGTCGACTGGTTCCCGGCTGGTGTCCATGCCGGGACTTCTACCCAGCCGGTAACGGCAGATCTAGAGCTCGGCGGCCGCCGGGATCACCCGCTCGCCCAGGATGGCGAGGGGTGTCAGCGACGACACATCCGGCACCGACCCGTGGTAGTGGGTGATCCCCAGCGACGCCAGGTGGCGCATCGAGGCCAGCAGCTCGTCGACCCCGGAGCCGCCCGGGCCGGGGTCCAGGGGGCCCATCACCGTCTTGGTGATCTGGTCGTAGTCGCGGCCCACCTCGTCGCAGTGACGGCGCAGCACGTCCAGCTTGTGCTCCAGGTCGGGCCCCACGAACAGGTTGCAGGCCTGGGCGTACCGGGCCACCAGCCGCAGCGTCTTCCGCTCGCCGGCCCCGCCGATCATGATCGGCGGGTGGGGCCGGGTCAGCGCCGGCGGCGAGTTGAGGGTGCGGTCCAGCCGGTAGTGCCGGCCCTGGAAGGCCTCGTCCCGGTCGCTCCACATCTGCAGGCAGATCTGCAGGGCCTCCTCCAGCCGCTCGAACCGCTCGGCGGTGGGCGGGAAGGGCAGGCCCAGGCCGGTGGCCTCGGGTTCGTTCCACGCCGCCCCGATCCCCAGCCAGGCCCGGCCGCCGGACAGGACGTCGAGGGTGGTGACCGCCTTGGCCAGCAGGCCCGGCTCCCGGTACACCACCGCCGTGACCCAGGCCAGCAGGGTGATGCGCGAGGTGCGCCCGGCCAGGTAGCCCAGGGTGGTGTAGGCCTCGAGCATCTCGTGCTCCGGCGGCCCGATGTGGCCGATCTGCCACACGTGATCCATGACGCTGAGCTTGGCGAAGCCCTGCTCCTCGGCGGTCTCGGCGACCCGGGCCAGATCGGCGGCCAGTGTCGACGGCCCTCCGGGCCAGGTGAAGTTCGATACGTGCAGACCTACTTCCATGGGCGGAATCTACCGGCCCGCCCGGTGATAGTTTCCGCCGATGAGCGGATCGGAGGCGCCGGGACGGGATCCGAGCGAATGGCCCCCGGTCGGCGAGCTGGCCCGGGGCCTGCGCGACGGGCGCTGGAGCAGCCGGGATCTGCTCCGGGCCGTCCGGGAGAGGGTGGAGCGCACCGACCACCTGTTCGCGGCGGTGCGGGGCCTCGACCCGGGGGCCGAGCGGGCCGCCGAGGAGAGCGACGGGAGGCTCGCCGCCGGCGAAGCACGGGGCCCGCTCGAGGGCATACCGGTGCTGGTGAAGGACAACATCGACGTCTCCGGCCTGCCCACCACCGCCGGGGCGCTGGCGCTGGCCGCCGCCCGGCCGGAGGGCGACGCCCACCTGGTGGCCCGGCTCAGGCAGGCCGGGGCGGTGGTAGCCGGCAAGACCAACCTGTCGGAGCTGGCCAACTTCCTCACCGAGGACATGCCGTCGGGGTACTCCTCGCTCGGGGGTCAGGTGCTGAACCCCTACGACCTGGCTCTGACCCCGAGCGGCTCGAGCAGCGGGTCGGCCAGCGCGGTGGCCCTGGGGCTGGTGCCGCTGGCCGTCGGCACCGAGACCGACGGTTCGATCACCAGCCCGTGCGCCCACCAGAGCCTGGTGGGCGTGAAGCCGACGCTCGGCCTGGTGAGCCGCCACGGCATAGTGCCCATCGCCCCCAGCCAGGACACCGCCGGCCCCATGGCCCGCACGGTGGCGGACGCCGCCGCCCTCCTGGCGGCCATGGCCGGCTCGGACCGGCGCGACCCGGCCACCGGTCCCGCCGACGACGTGGCCGACCGCCTGGCCCGCTCGACGCCTGATCCCGCCTCCCTGGGCGGAACCCGCCTGGCCGTCGCCCGCGGTGGCCCCGCCGAGCGGGACCCGGACCTGGCCGCCGCATACCAGGCCGCGCTGGCCGCCCTGGCCGGGGCAGCAGCCGGCAGCATCGAGTGGCGGGTGCCCGAAGCCGACGAGGCCGATGACGCCGACGAGCTGTTCGTGCTGCACTACGAGTTCGCCCCGGCCATGGATCTCTACCTGGCGTCCCTGGCCGAGCCGGCCCCGATCCGGTCGATGCGGGAGCTGCGTGACTGGAACCGGGCCCACCCCGGCCCGGCCCTCAAGTACGGGCAGATGCACGTGGACCGGGCGCTGGCCATGGACCACGACGCCCGCCGGGACGAGTACGCCGGCGCCCGGGCCAGGGACGCGGCGGCGGCTCGCGACATGCTGCAGGGCGCTCTCGACAGTGCCGACGCCGACGCGGTGGTGTTCCCGGCGGAGGACGGGGCCACATGGGCGGCCCGGGCCGGGTGGCCGTGCGTGGCCCTGCCGGCCGGCTACCGGGACCGGTCCCGACGGCCAGCGGCCGTCACCGTGGTTGGCCGCCCGTGGAGCGACGACCGGCTGCTGTCGCTGGCCGCCGGGATGGAACGGGTGCTGCCCGCCCGCAGGCCACCATGGGAGATCAACCCGGCCGTCTTCCGCCGGTTCACCGACGGCCGGTAGCCCTCACACCGCGGCGGCCGGGCCGGTCGCCCCCCGTTCCAGGGAGGAAAGCAGATCGGCCAGCCCGCCGGGGGCCCGACCGACGGTGCGGGCCGAGGTGCGGACCCGGACGTGGACCGGGGCGACGACCTCGTAGCCGCCCCGGCGCAACCTCCGTACCAGGTCCACGTCCTCACCGGTGCTGCGGGGGGCGAAGCCCCCGACCCGGAGGTAGGCGGAGGCCCGCACTCCCAGGTTGGCGCCGTAGACGTGATCGTGGACCGCCCCGTGGCGGTGCCGGGCGATCAGCTCCCGGTACCGGGCGGCGGCCAGGGGCTGCGCCGGGGCGGCGGCCAGGTCGGCGATGCCGGCCACGGCGTCCGCCCCGTCTTCGGCCAGGGCCACGTGCCCGGCGGCCCACCCGGGCGGCACGACGGTGTCGGCGTCGGTGTTCAACAGCCAGATGTTCCCGGGCAGGTGCCCGCCCAGCAGGTCCAGCACGGCCCGGTTACCCCGGTCCCGCAGGGTGCCGACCGGCCGGTCCCGATCCGAGACCTCCCAACCGCAGCCACCCCGACCGGCCAGGTTGAGCCGTACCAGTTCCGCGGTGGCGTCGGTGCAGCGGTCGACCACCACCCACACGGCTGTATCAGTGGCGGGCGGCAGGACCGACAGCGCCCGGTGCACGCTCTGCAGGCACAACCCGATGTGGTCGGCCTCGTCCCGGGCGGGGATCACCACCCCCACCGCGGTGATCACCGGCGCCTCAGCACGTGCAACAGGAACTCCGGCTCGCGGTGCTCCACCAGCATCTGCCACCCCGGGCGGCCCAGCAGTTGACGGTGGGCGGAATCGGCGTCCCGGGGCGCGTCGGGCGTGACCGGACGCCAGTCCACCGCCACCAGGTCGGTGCCGGGGCGGGCGGCGACCTCCGCCCGGTCGAGGGTGCCGGCCAGATCGTCGAGCGAGAGGTAGTACAGGACCTCGCTGAAGACCAGCAGGTCGAAAGGGCCGGCCGGCAACCCGGCCGGCAGGCCGGCCTGTACGACCGACACGTTCGCCAGCCCAGCGGTAGCGGCCCGGGTGGCGTCCACCGCGCCGGCGGCTCCGTCCAGGGCCAGGATCCGGTCGCACCGGGCGGCCAGCGCGGCGGTCAGCACCCCGCTGCCGCTGCCGGCGTCGAGGGCCGGTCCGTAGCGGGCCCGGGGCAGGCTGGCCAGGGTCACCGCCCGCTTGCGCCGCTCGTAGGCCCGGGTGGCGGTCCCCCACGGGTCCGGCCCGGCCGAGTAGAGGCCCTCGAACCGGTCGAGGGGGGTGCTGGCCGGGCCGGGCAGCCGGAACACCACCTCGACCGGCAGGTCGAAATGGCGGCGGGCGCCGGCGTCCACGATCGGCTCCTCCCCGCCCGGGCCGGGCCGGACCTGGGATCCGAAGGCGGCGACGGCCGACCGCTTGGCCGACCGGTCGGCCGGGGCCAGCCGGTGGGCTGCGGCGGCGGCCCACGGCAGATCGGTGACGGCCGGGTCCTGCCACACCCAGGTCCACAGGGGATACCCCCATACGGCGGTGGCGGGGCCGGCGGCGTCCCGGGCGGCCAGGCCGGCGGCCCGGTGGTCGGGATGCGGGTCGTCGGGCCACGGGGCCAGGCACACGTCGGCGTGGCGGAGGACCGGCTCCAGGGCCGACGCCAGCTCCCCCCGGTCCAGCCGGGAGTCCGGGAAACCCATCCAGGTCACCGGCACGCCATCCAGCCCGAGGGCGGCCAGGGCGGCGGACATCTCGTCGCGCCGGCGCCGGCCCAGACGGACCCGGGCCGCCTCGTCCCAGCCCGGGAAGGCCGCCTCCCCATCGGTGGCCACCACCAGGGTGAGGCGGGCTCCGGCCCGGGCCAGGGCCATCATGAGCCCGCCTACCGCCAGTGTCTCGTCGTCGGGGTGGGCGGACACCACCACCACGCGGCCCGGGCCGGTCTCGAACCGGGGCAGCGGCCGGTGCTCCAGATCCCAGGCCTCCACCGGGGTGGTCACGGCCCGACCACCAGCCGCCCCAGGGCAGCCAGGTCCGCCCCGCCGTGGTGCTGGCGGATATAGACCTGCAGGTCGGCCAGCCGGCGAGCCAGCCCCCGCTCGCGGGTCAGGGGAGACGGGCCGGTCACCAGCGGCACCTCGTCCACCATCCGGCGGCCCAGCGCCTCGGCGGCCGACCGGCAGGTCGCCACCGTCACGGCATGGTCGCCGAGCGGTGAGGCGTCAACGGCGGCGGCGCTGCGGGCCAGCAGGGCGTCCGCGGCGGCCAGGCCGGTGTGCAGTCCGCCCAGCCGGGCCAGCCGGTGGGGGTCGGGGTCCGGCCCGGCGACGACCCCCCGGGCCGCTTCGAAGGCGGCGGCGGCGCCGCCCAGCCACACCGCCGCCACACCGGCACCGCCCAGCGCGAAGCCGGGCCGGTCGGTGTAGAAGCGGGGCGGCCCGACCAGGTCCGGGGGGGCCACGGCCACACCGGCGAAGGTCACGTCCAGGCTGGCCGAGGCGTCCATGCCGAGCGCCGGCCAGCTGGTCTGATCGACCGACACCCCATCGCCGGCCACGCCCACGTCGACCAGCACCGGGGCCCCGTCGCCGGGCCGGTCGGCCACCACCAGGGCCCGGTCGATCAGCCCGGCCCCGGAGCAGAACGCCACGGTGCCGGTCAGCGACCAACCCCCGGTCCGCTCAGGGACCAGGTGGGCCCCTCCGCCGCCGTGACGCGACGCCCAGACCCCGTACAGACAACCCGGTTCGGGCCCGCGGCCGGCCTCCGCCAGGATGGCGGCGGCGTCGGTGTGTCCCTCAGCCAAGCGGCCCAGGCACAGGTCCCGCCGCCCGTACCCGGCCAGGGCCGCCCACCGCTGCGCCGTGCGTCCCCGGCCCGGGAGGGGCAGGTCCAGGTCGCCGGCGGCCAGCATCCGCCGGAGCTCGCCGACCACCGCGGAGGCGGTCCGGGGCTCGACAGGCGGCCCGGGCGGAGGCCCGGTCAGGATCGAACCGGCCGCCGGGCCGGGCCGGGGGGCCGGGCCGGTCAGGGCTTGACGCTGTTGGACCGCAGCGCCCGGGGCTCGTCGCGGCGGACCTGGATGCCCTCCGGGGTCTGGCGGACCTCGTAGACCGGTTGCTCCACCACCGCCGGTCCCTGCCGGACGGCGCCGGTGGCCAGGTCGAAGCGGCTTCCGTGCCACGGACAGGTGACGCACCCGTCCCCGACCTCGCCCTCCGACAGGGGGCCGCCCCGGTGGCTGCACCGCTCGGCCAGCACCCGCACCCCGTCCGCCTGGCGGCTGGCGACCACCGGCACGGAGCCCACCACCGCCCGGACCGGCTCCCCGCCCCCGGGCACCTCCACGCCGAGGGGGGTCCACTCGGAAGGGCCGGCGTCGAAGGCGTTGGTGTCCACCCCCACCCCGAGGGCGTAGGAGAGGTGCCCGCCCAGCCAGCCGCCGGCGCCGGCCAGGCCGGCGCCGAGCAGGCCCAGCGCCGCGCCGCGCAGGTGGTGGTCGCGCCGGCGGGCCCTCCACGAGGCGGCGTACACCACGGTGGCGGCACTGTTGGCCGCCATGTGGACCAGTCCCACCCTCCGTTCGGCCCCGGCCGTGTCCAACCAGTCCGACAGGCCGGTGGCGGCGGTCGGGACGGCGGCCAGCAACCCGGCCGCGACCAGCTTGCGGGCCGCCATCCTCTCCCCGACCAGATCCATCAGGCTGGCCGCCGACCAGCAGCCGAGAGGCAGGGCGACCAGGGCGGGGTGGACCGGGTGGCCCAGCCACGAACCCGACAGGGCATCCCGGCGGGACGGATCCGCCAGGGGCCCGGAGACGGCCGCGCTGATCCGGCCGGCCGGTCGGTCCAGCACCTCGGCCTGCTCGATGCGGTGGGCCAGGGCGGTGGGCCGGCGCCACCCGCCGAGGACCCGCCGGGTGAACGCCTCATCCTGGGAACTACTACGCACGGGTGTGCGCCTACCCGCAGCGGGGAGTTGTCTAACCCGGGAGCGGGGGGGCTCCGGGCAGGGTCGAATCAGGGCGCGACGGGTAGGTCGGGGGGGTGATACTGCTGGCGTACGTTCTCGGCTTTCTGGCCGCCGCCGGCAACGCCGGCTCCAACATCCTGCAGCGGGCGGCCAACCGGGACCAGAACGAGGACCAGCAGTTCTCGCTGCAGCTGATCAAGAACCTGCTGCACACCAAGAAGTGGTTCGCCGGCATCCTGTGCATGGCCGCCTCGTTCTTCCTGCAGGCCATCGGGCTGGGCCTGGGCAGTCTGTCGGCGGTGGAGCCGCTGCTGGTGCTGGAGCTGCCCATGACCATGGTGGCCGCCCGCCTGTGGCTGGGGGCCCATCTGGGCCGCCGGGGCTGGGTGTCGATAGTGGGCATGACGTTGTCGACCATCGCCCTCATCGCCTTCCTCGGCCCCGGCCGGGGCCGGGCCAACCCGGCCAGCTGGTACATCTACCTCCTGGCCATCATCGCCACCGCCGGAGTGGTGGTCACCTGCTACGTGCTGGGGGTCCGCTGGAAGGACCCGAACAGGCGGGGCGCCATCCTGGGCATCGGCACCGGCACCGCCTACGGGCTGGCCGCGTCGCTCACCAAGGGGATGACCGAGCAGTTCTCCTCCGGCGGCATGGCCGGGGTGTTCACGTCATGGCAGCTGTGGTCGGCCATCGCGGTGGGCGCCTTCGCGGTGTGGATGCACCAGAACGCGGTCAGCTCGGCCCGGCTGGTGGTGGCCCAGCCGGGCATCACGCTGGCCGACCCGTACCTGTCGATCATCTGGGGGGCGGCGGTCTTCGCCGAGCCGATGCGGGGCGGGTGGTGGATCCTGCCGGCGATCGCCGCCGGGGTGGGAATGACGGTGTCGGCCATCGAGCTGTCCCGGGCCAAGGAGACCTCGGGTCATTTCGACGAGGGCAGGGCCCGGGCCGACCGGTAGCGGTCAGGCCCGGTGGCCCTCGGAGGGCCGGGTGTCACCGTCGATCAGGCCCACGTGCAGGTGCGACTTCACCCCTCTGACCCCGGCCACCTGCGACACCGCCCGCTCGACGGCCTCGGCGTCCTCGGCGGAGGGCACGTCGCCGTGGAGCAGGGCCACGTGCTTCTCCACCATGACGTGGACGTGCGGCAGGTCCAGCCGCTTCTCCAGGCCGCCCAGCTCCGAGCGGATGCGGTCGGCCAGTATGTCGTCGGTGACGTTGGGATCGGGGTGGCGGCCGGCCAGCCGGTAGCTGAGCCCGTCCAGGCGGCCGGCCGCGTAGCGCAGGTGGCGGGCGGTGTACTGCAGCCCGTGACAGCCCGCCCGGTTGACTGGGCTCCCGGGTTTCAGCAGCAACGCCCCGCTGCCCACGGCCAGACCGCTGGCCGCCCGTTTGAGGGTTCCACGCATCAGAGGTCCTCCTTTTTCCCTGAAGATCAGATGTAGCGGTTGAGGGCGGCACCCACCAGAGGGCGAAGGTCTCTGTTGCCGGGCCGGCGTCCGGTACCAGGTTCGTAGGGTGCTCAGTTCGGTGCTGGACGTGTTCCGCCTCCGTCAGTATTTCGACGCGCTGGCCCGGGGCCGGGAGGTCCTCGCTGGTATCGGCGACGACCTCGGCTTCCTCACCGACACCCGCAGGGCGCTGGTCCGCCTGCCCGGCGACCCCGCCGGACCGCCCCCCGGCTCCCCGTTCCCCCCGGCCGATCCGCTGCCGCTGCCCGGCCTCGAGGGCCGGCGGGTGGGGCTGCTGGCAACCGGCGGTAGCGGGGCCCTGGCGTCGCTGGTCGGGGTGGCCCGGGCCCTGGAGGAGGCGGGCGCGACCCCGTCGGTGATCTCGGTCTGTTCCGGGTCGGCGCTGTTCGGGTTCCCGCTGGCGGCCGGCCTGCCCGCCGACGAGGTGGCGGAGTTCTGCCTCGGGCTGCGGCCCGACCGGTACGTGGACGTGGACTGGCAGGCCCTGGCCCGCGTCGGCCCGACCGGGGCGCGGGGCTTCATCGGCCTGGTCCGGGGGGAACGGATGGAGGAGGTGTACCGGGACCTGCTGGGGGACATGCGGCTGGGCCAGATGCCCGTACCGGCCTATGCGCCCATCTGGAACATCGAGGAGAACCGCACCGAGTACCTCGGTCCCCTCACCCACCCCGAGGTGACGGTGGCCCGGGCGGTGCGCATGGCGGTGTCACTGCCGTTGTTCATCGAGCCGGTGGAGCTGGACGGGTACCACTGGTGCGACGGCGGCATCGTCGACATCTTCCCGGTGCGGCCGGCTCTGGACCTCGAACGGCCCCCCGACGTGGCGGTGGCGGTCAACGGTTTCTACCCGCCCGGGTTCGTGGGCGAGGACGCCCGCGGATGGCAGGACCGGCGGGCCAGCATCCTCTACGTGGCCAGCCAGGTGCGCACCAGCCAGCAGGTGGAGCTGGCCCGCACCAACCTGGGCCGCCTGCGCCGGCGCTGCACGGTGATCCCGATCGAGCCGGTGCCCTACAGCAAGGTCCGGGGGGTGGGCTTCTACCGCCAGTTCCTGTCCACCCGGGACTGGGCGGAGTTCATGCTGGCCGGGCGGGCCGACGCCCGGCGGGCCCTGTCGGGCAGGTACGGGCCGGGCAGGCCGGACGGCGCCGGCCAGGTCGGGGATTTCGCCTCTGCCCGAAGCGGGCCGGACGGGGTTGGGTGAGGCCATGACGACTAGCACTCATTCCGGCCTGCCGGTCGCCGAGGTCGCGCTCACCGGGACCTGGGTGAACCAGCTGGGTTCCTACCTGGTCCTGGAGGTGGACGGCCAGGGCGGCCTGCGGGGCACCTACCGCTCCGGGTTCGGTCCTCTGGCCGGGCGGTCCCACCCGGTCATGGGCATCTACGACGTGCCTCCCGAAGGCCCGGCCGTGCTGCTCTCGTTCCTCGTGGACTGGACCGAGGCCCACTGCGTGACTGCGTGGACCGGCCAGTTCTTCCCGGCCCGCGGGGAGATGCAGACGACCTGGCTGATGACCACCGAGACGGCCGAGGGAGAGGACTGGAAGGCCACCGTCGTGGGCCACGACGTGTTCCGACGGTCCGTCTGATGACGCGGCTGGGCCGGCGGCCACCCGGGTGACCGCCGGCCCGCAGTAGGGCGCTATCGGCTCGGTGTCAGCTTCCGGCCAGGGCCGAGCAGCACGTGTTGGTGATGAGCCGGGTCACCACGTAGGGGTCGGCGTTGGCGTTGGGGCGGCGGTCCTCCAGGTACCCCTGGCCGTCCTTCTCCACCTGCCAGGGGATGCGCACCGAGGCGCCCCGGTCGGAGACGCCGTAGCTGAACTGGCTGTAGTGGGCGGTCTCGTGATGGCCGGTCAGGCGGTCCTCGATACCGTGTCCGTAGCCGGCGACGTGCTCGTCGGCGTTCTTGCCGAGGGCTTCGGCGGCGACGATCACGGCGTCGTAGTTGCTGCGCATGGCGGCGGTGGAGAAGTTGGTGTGGCAGCCGGCGCCGTTCCAGTCACCGCGCACCGGCTTGGGGTCCAGGGTGACGGAGATACCGAAGTTCTCGCCGATGCGGTGCAGCAGCCAGCGGGCCACCCACAGCTGGTCGGCCACGTCCAGCGGCGGCAGCGGGCCGACCTGGAACTCCCACTGGCCGGGCATGACCTCGGCGTTGATGCCCGACAGCGACAGCCCGGCCTTGATGCAGGCGTCCAGGTGGGCCTCGACCAGCGGCCGGCCGTAGATGTCGTCGGCCCCCACGCCGCAGTAGTAGGGACCCTGCGGGGCGGGGTAGCCGGTCTGGTCCGGGAAGCCCAGCGGCCGGCTGCCCTTGAACAGGGTGTACTCCTGCTCCAGGCCGAAGATCGGCTCCTGGTCCCCGAACCGGTCGGCCACCTCCACCAGCTTCGACCGGGTGTTGGTCGGGTGGGGGGTCATGTCGGTGAGCAGCACCTCGCACAGGACGAGCAGGTCACCGCCACCGCGGATGGGGTCGGGGCAGGAGAACACCGGCTTCAGCACGCAGTCCGACGCCTTGCCCGGCGCCTGGTGGGTGCTCGATCCGTCGAAACCCCAGATCGGCAGGTCGGTGGTGGGGTGCGGCAGGATCTTGGTCTTCGAGCGCAGGAGCGGGGTCGGCTCCGTGCCGTCGATCCAGATGTACTCGGCCTTGATGGTCACGCGCGGTTGCTCCTTCGGGGTGCTCTCGTGATCGCCGGTCATTCTGGCACGCCTTCCGACCCCGGAGCCCGGTCGGCGTGTTACGAGTGTGTGACATCAGGTCGGCCACGGGGGGTGGCGGACGGCCCGGTCACTAACGTCTCGGGCGTGGAGCGCCAACAGGATTACGTGCTGCGCACCGTGGAGGAGCGCGGTGTCCGCTTCGTGCAGCTGTGGTTCACCGACGTGCTGGGCACGCCCAAGTCGTTCCAGATCACCCCGGCCGAGCTGGAGAACGCCCTGGCCGAGGGCATGACCTTCGACGGTTCGACCATAGACGGCTTCAGCCGGGTGCAGGAGAGCGACGTGCTGGCCCGGCCCGACGCCAAGACCTTCCAGCTGCTCCCCTACCTGGCGGACGGCATCCCGGTGGCCCGGGTGGTGTGCGACGTGGTCGACCTGGACGGGTCCCCTTTCGGCGGGGATCCCCGCCACGTGCTGCGCCGGGCGCTGGAGCGGGCCCGGCAGATGGGCTTCTCGTTCTTCGTCGCCCCCGAGCTCGAGTACTTCTACTTCAACCGGACCGACGGCCCGGCCTCCGCCGCCCCGGTCCCGCTGGACCACGGCTCGTACTTCGATCTGACCACCCACGACCTGTCCAGCCAGCTGCGCCGGGAGACGGTCCTCACGCTGGAGGACATGGGCATCCCGGTGGAGTACAGCCAGCACGAGGACGCCCCCAGCCAGCACGAGATCGACCTGCGCTACACCGACGCCCTGACCATGGCCGACACGGTGATGACGGTGCGGATGGTGGTGAAGGAGATCGCGGCCAAGCACGGGGTGATGGCCACGTTCATGCCCAAGCCGCTGCCGGGGGTCCAGGGGTCGGGGATGCACACCCACATGTCGCTGTTCGACGGGGACCGCAACGCCTTCTTCGACGAGAAGGACGAGTACAACCTGTCCAGCGTGGCCCGCCACTTCATCGCCGGGGTGCTGGCCCACGCCAAGGAGCTCACGGCGGTGACCAACCAGTGGGTCAACTCCTACAAGCGCCTGATCGTCGGCTACGAGGCGCCGGTGTACATCTCGTGGGCCCGCAACAACCGCTCCGCCCTGGTCCGGGTCCCGCCCACCAAGTCCGGCAAACCGGAGTCCACCCGGATCGAGTACCGGGCTCCGGATTCGGCGGCCAACCCCTACCTGGCGTTCGCGGCGGTGCTGGCGGCGGGGTTGACCGGCATCGAGAAGGGCTACCACCTGCCCCCGGAAGCGGCCGCCAACCTCTACGAGCTGTCCCCGGCCCAGCGGGCCGGGGAGGCGATCGAGGCGTTGCCGGGGTCCCTGTCCGAGGCGGTCGACGCCATGGAGTCCTCCCCCCTCATGGCCGAGGTCCTGGGCGACCACGTGTTCGAGTGGTTCGTGCGCAACAAGCGGGCGGAATGGGCCGATTACAAGGCTGAGGTCACCGCGTTCGAGTGGCGCCGGTACCTCACGTCGCTGTGACCGGTCGGGCGGCCGGCGGCCGGGCGGCCTGAGGGGATCGAGGGCGAGGTCGTGGAGCCCCTCCTGCTTTTTCCTGATCCGGCCCCGCCCCAGCTGGCCCAGTCCCTGGACGGTGGTGGCTACCCGTGGAAGGCGGTGTCGTCCCCCCAGGCGGCCGAACGGCTGGAACCCGACGACGGCTGGGCCGGGGCGGTGGTGTGCGCCGACTCCGACCCGGAAGGGGCCTTCGCCCTGTGCCGGGCGCTGCGCAAACGGGACGCCCCCCTGTCGCCGCTGCTGCTGGTCGTCACCGCCGAGCAGCTGGCGGAGCTGGAGCTGCGGGAGGATCTCTTCGACGACTTCTGCGTAACGCCGTGGCGGCCCAGCGAGCTGGAGGCCCGCCTGGCCCACCTGTTCTGGCGGACCGGGCGGGGCACCCGGCCCGACCTGGTGGAGTACGGGCCGCTGGTGCTCAACCTGGAGACCTACCAGGCGGCGCTGGGCGGACGCCCGCTCGACCTGACCTACATGGAGTACGAGCTGCTCAAGTTCCTGGCCACCCACCCGGGCAAGGTGTTCACCCGGGAGACGCTGCTGTCGCGGGTGTGGGGTTACGAGTACTACGGGGGGGCCCGGACCGTGGACGTGCACATCCGGCGGCTGCGGGCCAAGCTGGGCGAGGAGCAGGCCAACCTGATCTCGACCGTCCGCTCGGTGGGTTACCGCTTCGGGCAGTCCCGGTGGGGGGCCTGACCCGGCCCGGCCCGCCGTCCCGCCGGCGGCCGGGGACGCCAGGTCAGGCGCCCAGGTAGGCCCACGCCTCGATCTCGACCCGGGCGCCGAGGGGCAGGCCGGCCACCGCCACCGCCGAGCGGGCCGGGCGGTGGGCGCCCAGGGCGTCCATGTAGGCGTCGTTCATCTCGGCGTAGTCGGCGATGTCGGTGAGGAACACGGTGGTCTTGGCCACCTGCTCCAGGCGGGCGCCGTGGCTCTCGAGCAGGGCCCGCACGTTCTCCACGCACTGGCGGGTCTGTTCGGCCACGCCGCCCGCCACCAGCTGGCCGTCCTTGAGGGGCACCTGGCCGCTGCAGACCAGCCAGTCTCCGGCGCGTACGGCAGGGGTGTAGGGACCGACCGGGCGGGCAGGGGTGTTGCTCATCTTCTGGTTCCTCTCCTTGTGGGCCATCTCGACGGTAGGCCCTGGGCCAGCCACGTGGCGGCCGCCACCGCCGCGAACACGGCGTCGGACGCCCGCTTCGGACCGTCCCCGGGCCGGGCCGGCTGGACGGTCACCGCCACGGGCGGGGTGTCGCGGGCCCGCAGCACCCCGAACGAGCGGATGGTGAGATCGGTGGGCACCCCGTCGGGGTCGAGGGCGATCCCCTCGTTGCACACCCAGCCGAGGGCCATGTGGGCGGCGCCCTCCACGTAGGAGCGCAGCACCACCTCGTCGAGCGGGTCGCCGGCGTACACCTCCACGGCCACCCCGGCCGGCCAGCCGGTGGCGTCGACGGCCACCTCGGCCCGGGCCCGGGCTCCGTCGGGGGAGGTGACGGTGGCCGCCGTCCGGCCCGAGGCCGCGGCCGCGGCGGCGGCGGTCACCACCGCCGCTTCGGCCGCCCCGGCGGCGCGCAGATGGGGGGAGACCGCCGGTCCGGGGACCGGCACGTGCTCCACGGCCAGGCCGGGGGCCACGGCGGCCACCGCGGCGGCCAGGAGGGCATCGCCGGAGGCCGGCCGGGCGTCTCCGGGGGCATCCCCGGGGGCATCCCCGGGGGCCGCCACGGTGCAGGACGCCAGGCGGATCAGCCCGGTCCCGTCGGCCCGCACACCGACGCCGACCGGCGGCCGCTTGGCGCCCATGCGGACGGTGTCCTCCCGGGCCAGCACCACCCGGACCGGCCGGCCGTACTCGTCCGCCAGCCGGCGGGCCGCGGCGGGCGCGGGGGAGGTGCGCTTGGCGCCGAAATCCCCCCCGTTGCCGGCCGGCGAGGCCGGTGTGCCGCCCGGTTCGCACCAGGAGCTGTCCGGCTCCAGGTAGGCCGGCTCCACCCAGGTGGTCTGCAGGGTCAGGTCCCACTCACCGGGGGGTACCTCGACGGGGTAGGTGAGCTCCTGGCCGCTGCGACGGCCCTGGACCTTGCCGGCGGCGGCCCGGGCGTCGGCCAGGGTGGCGCCCACCGCCCAGCCCCGGCCGTCGGCGGCGGGTACGGCCACCAGGCAACCGGCGGGGGCGGTGTCGTCGGCGAAGCCGCCCCTGCCCTGCGCCGGGTCGGGGCCGGTGCGCTGGCTGATGCCGCCCTCCAGGCTGGCCCGGGCGTCGGCGAGCGGCCCCGTCGCCGGGGCCGCTCCGTTCCCGGTGGCGGCGTCCACGATCGAACGCCATCCGGTGCATCGGCACAGGTGGGCCAGGAGGGCGTTCTCCACCTGCGGGGCCGACGCCCCGGGCGGCAGGGCCGCCAGGCGGCACAGGATCCCGGGGGTGCAGAACCCGCATTGGGACGCCCCCCGGGCGACGAAGGCGTCGACCAGGTCCCGGCGGCGACCCGGGTCCAGGCCGTCGACCGTGCGCACGTCGCGTCCCGCGGCGCGCCGCACCGGGGTCACGCAGGACACCCGGGCGGCGCCGTCGATCACGACGGTGCAACAGCCGCACTGGCCCTGAGGGCTGCACCCGTCCTTGACCGAGCGCACCCCGAGATGCTCCCGGAGAGCCTCCAGGAGCGTGATGTCCTCTCTGTCCACCTCGACGGGGCGGCCGTCGAGGGTGAAGCTAACCGGCAGCGGCGGGGGTCAGCTGAAGGAGTTCCCGCAGCCGCAGGTGCGGCTGGCGTTGGGGTTGTTGATGCTGAACCCGGCGCCCTGCAGCCCGTCCTTGAAGTCCAGGGTGGCGCCCTGCAGCAGGCTGGCGCTGCTCGGGTCCACCACCACCCTGACCGGGCCGAAGCTGGAGGCCACGTCGTCGTCGGCGATGTCGGAATCGAAGAACATCTCGTAGCTGAAGCCGGAGCAGCCGCCGGGACGGACAGCCACCCGCAGGGCCAGCTCCGGGTTCCCCTCCTGCTCGAGCAGTTCCGCCACCTTGGTGACGGCGGTGTCGGTCAGGGAGATGGACGGGGCGGTGTTGGTTTCGGTGGTGGTCACCGGGTCCTCCTGAATCTTCGAACTGGCGCCATCAGCGCCACCTGGCCTTCATGCTACCCACGATCAGGCGTTGATCGATATCTCGGCCCGGCACGGGTCGGGATCCACCAGGGTGGAGAAGCCCTCCAGCGTCACGCCCGCCTCCTCGAGCAGGGCGGCGGTCAGGCCCCGGTGCAGCTGGCAGACCAGGTCGGGGTAGAGGACGGCCAGCTCCCGGAACGGGCAGCTGGTGAAGGCGATCACGTCCCGGCCCTCCCGCCCGTCCGCACCGCCCCCGGCGCCTCCCGCCCCGCCGTCGGCGTCCCCGCTGGGGCCGGACTCCACCGCCGGGTCGAACCCGAGCTGGGCCAGCCGGTCGACCGCCGCCTCCACCCCCCCGCCGGGGGCCGGCCGGCGGGGCCCCTCGGTCCCGACCCCCGACAGCAGCTCCGCGGCGCGCCGGCGGCCCACGTCGCGGGCCCGCTCGGATGCGGCGGGGTCCAGGGCGGCCAGATCGGCCAGCAGGTGGGCCAGCATCCTGATGCCGCCCGGCTCCAGACCGAGGGACGGGCCCGTCCAGCACGCCCGCCACAGCAGCTGGGGGCGGCCCACCGAGCCGTGCCGGTCGGGCGCGGCCTCGACCAGGCCGGCGTCGCGCAGCTTCTCCAGGTGGAGGCGCACCGTGCTCGGGTGCAGGTCCAACCGGTCGGCGATCTCGCCGATGGTCGCCGGCCCGCTCCCACCCGCCAGGCTCTGGTACACCGAGTGGCGGGAGCGATCGGCGAGAACCCGGATCAGGGTCTGCCGGTCCACCGGGCAAGACTACCGACCAGCCGTACACTGTTCGGCGTGGTCAGCGAAGAGGCGGTCCGGTCGGCCATGAGGGGGGTGATAGACCCCGAGCTCGGCAACGACCTGGTCGATCTGGGCATGTACCAGGGGGCCCAGGTGGCCGCCGACGGGACGGTCACGGTCGAGGTGGCCCTCACCACGGCCGGCTGCCCGTTGCGTTCGCAGATCTCCCGGGACGTGAAGGCGCGCATCGGCAGCCTGGAGGGGGTGTCGTCGGTGCAGGTGCGCACCACCGAGATGTCCCCGGCCCAGAAGAAGGCCCTGATGGCCCGGGCCCGGGAGCGGGCGCGGGAGCGGCCGGCGGCCACCGACATCCCGGGCCGGACCCGGGTGCTGGCCGTCTCGTCGGGAAAGGGCGGGGTGGGCAAATCGTCGGTGACGGTCAACCTGGCCGCCGGCCTGGCCGCCCGCGGCTACGTGGTCGGTCTGCTCGACGCCGACATCGCCGGGTTCTCCGTGCCGCGGATGCTGGGCATGGACGGGGCGCTGGGCGCCAGCCGGGGCCCGGACGGGGAGAAGCTGCGCATAGAGCCGCTGGCCAAGCCGTTCGGTGACGGGGTGGTGCGGGTGGTCTCCATGGGATTCCTGTCACCCGAGGACGAGGCCATCATGTGGCGGGGCCTGATCCTGATCCGCGGGGTCCAGCACTTCCTGGAGGACGTGGCCTGGGGGGACCTGGACTACCTGCTGGTCGACATGCCGCCGGGCACCGGCGACGTCCAGATGGGTCTGGCCCGGATGCTGCCCCGGGCGGAGATGCTCATCGTCACCACCCCCGCCCTGGCCGCCCAGAAGGTGGCGGCCCGGGCCGCCGACATGGCCCGCAAGGGTTACCTGCGGGTGGCCGGGGTGATCGAGAACATGAGCGGCTTCGAGTGCGAGCACGGGGACCGCTACGAGCTGTTCGGATCGGGGGGCGGGGAGAGGCTGGCCGCCGAGATCGGGGCCCCCCTGCTGGCCCGGATCCCCATCCAGGCGGAGGTGTCGACCGGCGGCGACCGGGGTAGCCCGGCAGCGGTGAGCGGCGGGCCGGCCGAGAAGGTGTTCGCCGCCCTGGTGGACGCCGTGCTCGACGTGGCCCCGGTGGTGGAGATCGAGAGTTGCACGGCCCGCATGCTGGACGCGGTGGAAGCGGCGGCCGGCGCCGCCGGGCCCGCTCAGGAAGCGAACAGCGCTTCCCAGTAGCCGTTCGAGATGGCGTCGCTGATCCGGTCCATGGCCGGCAGGATGCGGGTGAGCAGCAGCGACAGGGCGTAGCCGCCGTGGCGTCCGTCGGCGTCGGCCAGCTCCACGGCGTTCTGCACCACCAGGTCCCGGGACATGCGCAGGATCACCAGGAGCCGGCGCAGGTCGGTCGACGAGTGGGCGGCGGCCGCCCCTATGCCGCGCAGGTCCTCGTACACCGACTCCTCGAGCTCGGTGCCGAGCGCGGCCACCGCCAGCAGCGACTCGAACCGGGATCTGGTGTGCTGCACGAACTTGGACTTCTGGCCGTCGGTCCACCCGGCCACGTCGGGGTTGATGGTGCTCAGCATCATCAACACCCGGCGGGCCATGACCTCGGCCCGCTCGTCGAGCAGATCCACCAGCTCCTCGGGTTTCATGTCCTCCCGGGCCGGTCCCGGCGGACGGGCGGCCGGGACGGCGGGGTCGAGGACCCGGTCGAGCAGGCCGGAACCGGACCCGTTCTCGGCGTTGCGGGCCACGAACGCCTTCAGGTCCGACGGGGCGAACCTGAGCGCCCCGTCCGCTCCCCGGCTGGCCGCGACGTAGCCGCACGCCGCCAGGGCGTCGACGGCGGCCGAGGGGAGACCCAGAACCGCGGCGGCGGACTCCAGATCCAGGTGGGTGGAGCGGGGGTTGTCGTGCATAGGTGATAGGCCCGTGTCCTGTTATTCGCCGCCCCCGCCGCCATCGCCTGCCCCGGGGCGCGGCCGGGCGGGCGGCGACGCCGTCCACGGCGCCTCGATGTCGTCGGGATCGGGCGAGGCGGCCAGCCCCTCGGCGGCCAGCTTCCTCAGGTGGGCCCACACCGAGTACCGGGCCACCGGATGCAGCGCAGCCGGCACGTCGACGTAGATGGCACCGACCAGGGTCTCGATCCGCTCACCCGGGCCTCCGCCCGGCGGCAGGGCGGCCAGCACCTGGATCTCCCGTTCGATCCGGTGCCGGAGGTAGGAGTCCAGCACGGCCACCGGATCCTCGATCATGGCCCCGTGCCCGGGGCCGATCCGGCGGGGATCCCGGCCCCGGACCTTCTCCAGCGACTCCATGTAGACGGCCATGTCGCCGTCGGGCGGGGCGATGACCACGGTGGACCCGGACATGACGTGGTCCCCGGAGAAGAGCAGCCCGGTGCCGGCCAACTCGAAGCAGAGGTGGTTGGAGGTGTGGCCCGGCGTGTAGACCGCCTCCAGGGCGCAATCGCCCAGATCCAGCCGGTCGCCGTCGGTGAGACGGCGGTCCGGGGAGAAGGTGCCGTCGTGGGCGTCCAGGCCGCCGGTGCCGACCAGCCGGGGGGGAGGCCCGAAGCCGATCACCGGGGCGCCGGTCGAGCGGTGGAGCCCGGCGGCCAGGGGCGAGTGGTCGATGTGGCTGTGGGTGACCAGGATCCAGCCGATGCGGTCGCGTCCCGCCTCCAGCACCGCAGCCAGGTGGGCCGGGTCGTCGGGCCCGGGGTCGATCACGGCCAGTCGGTCGGTGCCGATCAGATAGGTGTTGGTGCCCGGACCGGTCATGATGCCCGGGTTGGGGGCCACGATCCGCCGCACCCCCTCGGCCACTTCGGTGACCGCTCCGGGTCTGAGTTCGGCCGGCCACTCCGGCGGGTGCGGGGACGGGGCGGGGGCGGGTCCGGTCACTGGTGGGCAGGCTACCGGCGCCGGGGAGACGCGGCGGGTACGGCGCCCTCCCCCCATTGGACGGGCGGGGGACATGCGGGTGGCGGCCGGGTCGGCCACGGTAGCTTTGGGCGGATGCTGAGACTCAGGGGTAGGCCGACGGAGGAGCCCGTGACCGGTGCTTCGCCCATCCCCACCACCCGCCGGGGCATGCTGCGCTACCGGGTGCTGCCCCGCAGCGTGATCGGGGTGTCGGTGCTGATCCTGGCGTTCGCCATCGGGGCCGGGTTCAGCGGGGTGGTGCTGTACTCGTACTACCAGTACAAGCTCAACCAGACCGACAAGAGGGTCAACACCCTGATCACCGGTTACAAGAGCCAGTTCGACAAGGCCCAGGCCGACATCAACGCGGCCGCCGCCAACGCCAGGGCGCAGGTGGCCCAGCAGCTCAAGACGGCTCAGGCCCAGCAGGTGGGGCCGTCGCAGCTGGCCTCCCTCACCAAGCAGCTGGCTCCGTCGGTGTTCTTCGTCCACACCCTCGACGCCAACGGCCAGCCCTCGGTGGGCAGCGCCTTCGTCATCTCCTCCGACGCGTCCCAGTCGCTGCTCGTCGCCTCCTACACCACCGTGGCGGCCGCCACCCGCACCCCGGGGCCCCCGGTGTACGTGCGCCAGGGCAACAGCGACACCCCGGTCACCGTCAAGACCTGGGACCCCCACTACGACCTGGCCCTGCTGGTCCTGGCCAAGGGGAACCTGACGCCCCTGACCCCGGCTCCCACCAACCCGTCCCCCCAGCCCGGCGACCGGCTGTTCGCGGTGTCGGGGCTGGGCAGCGCCGGGGCCTCGCTCACCCAGGGCCTGGTGGCCGACGCCTCGGCCGGCGGGCTGGCCGTGGCCGCCGCCATCGGCACCGCCTTCCAGGGCGGCCCGGTCGTCAACCCGAGCGGCCAGGTGGTGGCGGTGGGCTCGCGCAGCTACGCCCCGCTCGGCTTCACCTCCACCGGCGTCTACTACGTCCCCTACGTCCAGGCGGCCTGCGCCAAGGTGCTGTCCTGCCCCGGGGGCACCCTGGTCGGCGGCCACTGACGCCCGGCCCGGGCCGGGCCCGCTCCCCCGCAGCGGTGGTGGCGAACCGATCGCCCGGGCCGCGCCGTACCCGCCTGCGGTACCCTTACGGCAGGGAGGGTCCCATGGGAGTAGCAGAGATAGTCGGCTTCGCAGTCTGTTGGGTGGTCGTGGCGACGCTCATGCTGTGGGGCGTTTTCACCGAACGCAGGAGGGGCGGGCCCCCCACCCAGACCGAGTGGCAGCCGACCCACTACAACCGGGTCTCCCAGACGGACTGGATCGTGGTCGAGAGCACCCCCGGCGGTACCCCCGAGGTGGCCCAGAGCGCCCGGCTCATCGCCGCCGCCCTTCTGGCCTCCCGGGGGATCGACCTCGAGTCCCTGCCCCCCGAGGATCTGCGCACCGAGGTGACCAGCACCGGGGACGGGGTCAGCACCACCAGGGTCCTGGTGCGCGCCGGGGCCATGCACGCCAGCCGGCGCCGCCACTGACGCCGCTGACCTGACCCCGCTGACGCCGCTGGCCGCACCGGATCGCCGGCGACCGACGCCGGCCTGAGGCCGGCTACCGGTGGACGCACCGCAGCATCTCAACCGGGGCCGACCGGCGGACCGGGACCGCCCGGGCCGCCCGACCCGGGGAGGGACGATCCGGTGGAGCCGGGTGGCGCGGTGCTCGACGGCGCCACGGTGGTGCTCGTCGTGGTGCTGGTGGTGGTGGTCGCCGCCGTCGGGGGCGGCGGGGCCACCGGCGTGGGAGCGGGGGCGGTGTAGGGGCCGCCGTCGGGGGTGGGCTGCGCGTAGCCGGAGCCGCCCGGGGCGATCCCGGCCGTGGTGGTGGTGGCCCGCCCCTGCAGAGCGGCGGCGGCCGCCGGGGTCTGCAGCGGCGCGGGCGCCGAGAACGGGGTCACCGGCACGTTGGCCAGCGCCAGCTGCATGTACTCCTTCCACGTGATGGCCGGCCACGTGCCGCCGTACACCTGCGGGACGTAGTAGGGGCCCCCTTTGAAGAGCTGGCCGGTGACCGGTCCCAGCGACTTGGCGTCGCTGTCCACCCGGCCCATCCACACCGCGGTCGACAGGGTGGGGGTGTAGCCGACGAACCAGGCGTCGGTGGTGTTGTTGGTGGTGCCGGTCTTGCCGGCCGCCGGCCGGCCCAGCTGGGCCACCGTGGCGGTGCCGTGGGTGAGCACCCCCTCGAGCACGTTGGTCACGTTGTCGGCGACCGGGGCGGCCATGACGGCGGTGGTCCCGGGGCGGTGCTTGATGTTGTCCAACAGCACCTTCCCCTGGGCGTTGACGATCTCCAGGATGGGAGTGGGGGCGGCCCGCTGACCGTGGTCGGCGAACACCCCGTAGGCGGAGGCCATGTCGAGCGGCGACACCCCCAGCTCGCCGAGGGCGTAGGTGCCGCAGTAGTAGAACGGCGGGGTGGAGTAGTAGGCGGTCTCGATGCCCGCCTTCTTGGCCGTGTCGGCCACGTGGTCGCACCCCACCTGCTGAGCCACCTGGGCGTAGACGGTGTTGGTGGACTGGGCGGTGGCCTCGGCCAGGGTCTCGACCGGGGGGCCGCCGGCCTCACCCGGGTCGTTGTGGATCTGGCAGGCGGACGCCGGCTGGCCGGCCGGCACCTTGCACCCGGGGATCTGGTAGATGAACGGCGCCTGGTACACGGTGGAGGGTTGGATGCCCTTCTCGAAGGCGGCCGCCAGGGTGAACGGCTTCCACGACGATCCGGGCTGGCGCCCTCCCCCACCTCCGGTGATCATGCTGCCGTCCCAGCAGGAGGCACCCACCTGCACCCTGGCCCCGGAGGGCGCGGCGGTGCAGCCTCCAAGGGCCAGGTTGTCCTTCTCGTAGGGCCCGTTGCCGCCGAAGTCGCGGCCTCCGACCAGGGCCTCCACGAAACCGGTCTGCGGTTCCACCGAGGCCAGGGCCATGTCCACCGGCATGGCCGAGCCGTCCAGGGTGGCGGCCACCACCGCGGTGGCGTCGTTCTGGACGGCCGGGTCGAGGGTGGTCTGCACCCGGAGGCCGCCGGTCTCGAGCACCGACTGCGGGAAGTGGGCCTGGAGCCACCTGGTGGTGTAGTCCACGAAGTCCGGGAACCGGGTCCCGGTGGCCGTCACCTGGGGGTAGACGACGGTGGCCCCCGGCGGGGCACTGGGGCCGGCCGGGGCGAGCTTGGCGGCCAGCGCCGCCTGGTACTGCGGGTCGGTCAGATAGTGCTGTTGGTACATCTTCTTGAGCACCAGTTCCCGGGCCACCTCGGCCCCGGCCAGGTGCTCCTCCGGGGCCCGGGCGCTGGGCGCCGGGATCAGCCCGGCCAGGGTGGCGGCCTGGGAGGCGTTCAGCTGGCTGATGGGCACGTGGAAATACGTCTCGGCGGCCGCCGCCGCCCCGTAGTTGCCGTCGCCCAGGTAGATGAGCGTCAGGTAGTGGTAGAGGATCTGCTCCTTGCTGGCCACTCGGGACAGCTGGCTGGCCAGGATGGCCTCCCTGATCTTGCGGTACAGGGTCCGGGACCGGTTGGTGTAGGCCAGCTTCACGTACTGCTGGGTGATGGTCGAGCCGCCCTGCACCGGGGCGTGGTTGCGGATGTCGGCCCAGGCCGCCCGGATGGTGCCGCGGATGTCGATGCCGCTCTCGTGGTAGAAGTTGCGGTCCTCGTCGGCGATCACCGCCTCCTTCAGCACCTGCGGCACCTGGGCGTCGGTGAACGGCAGGTTCTTGTCGAAGGACTGCAGGGTGGCGATCGGGTGGCCGTAGCGGTCGTAGATGACGGTCGGCTGGATGATCGGGTTGGCCTTGGGGACGGGGATGGCGGCCGGTAGGGGCAGCAGGATGAGGCCGGCCAGCACGGTGGCCCCGAACGCCAGAGGGGCGCCCACGAAGGTCACCGAGGCCAGCACCACCGAGCCGAACAGCCGCCTGAGGATCCGCCGCAGGAGATCCATGAGCCGCCTAATCCACCTCGACCAGCACCCGGTCGTCCTCCGCCCGGACCGGGAAGGTGCGCAGCCCGGGGCGGCGCCCGAACACCGTGAGGTGCTGGCCGGTGCGCAGGTCGTAACGCCAACCATGCCACGGGCAGGTCATCACCTCACCCGACACCGCCCCGTCGTCCACCGGGTTGCCCACGTGCAGGCAGCGGTTCTCGACGGCCCGCAGGCCGTCCTCGGTCCTGAACACGGCGATGCGCTGGTCACCCACGGTCACCGGCCAGCCCCGCCCGGGCGGGATGTCCCCCAACCGGCAGACCGTCACCCAGGGCACACCTACTGGTTGGCTGCCGGCAGCAGGGTGGGGCCGGGGGCGGGACCGGCGGCCGCCAGCACGTCGGCCATCACCGCCCCGAAGGTGTCGGGCCGGCCGAGCAGCCATGAGTGGCGGCCGGGTACCAGCCGGCCGTCCACCCCCAGGGACCGGCACAGGGCCCGGAAGCTGGCCGCCGGGACGACCAGGTCCCCCTCCGACGAGATGGCCGTCACGGGCGGGCCGCCGGCGGCGATGGACTCCAGTTCCCGGCGCAGATCCACCCGGCGGGCCAGGCCGGCCGCCCGCCACACCCCGGCCGGGTTGCGGGCTACGTTGGGCACGGCGTCCTCCACGATGGCCCGGAGGGCGGAGCCCAGACCGTCGGTCGTGGCCATGTCCCGGGAAAAATCGGCCACCCATTCCCATATGGGCCGCTCCGCCAGGTAACGCACCTCGCCGGCGGCCTCCTTCCAGACGGCTGCGCCCACGGCGTTGATCAACACCAGACGGGCCACCCGGTCGGGATGGTCGTGGGCCAGGCGGGCGGCCACCGCCCCGCCCAGGCTGTGACCGACGACCAGGGCCGGCCGGCCCACCCCCACCGCGTCCATGAAGTCGGCCAGCCACGCCGCGTGGCCCCGCAGGTCCGGGGACCGGCCGGGGAGCTCGGAGCTGCCCCCGAAGCCGGGCAGAGCCGGGGCGTGCACCGAGCATCCCAGCTGGATGAGCCGCTTCAGGGCCCGCTTGTAGGACCGGTTGCCCAGCGCCCACCCGTGGATGAACACCACCGGGATGCCGGCGCCCCCGGCGGCGTAGCACACCCGTCGACCGCGGACCGTAACCGACGACCACTCGACGTGGTCGGGGGCGGGGTGGCGCGCCATCGGGCGAAGGTTACCGCCGGGCCACGGCGGGAGGGCAGGTTTGCCGCGAAAGCGTCCGTCAGTGGGGGCTGAGGGAACGGCGCTCCGTCTCGTTGAGCCCGCCCCAGATGCCGTGGGGCTCCCGGATCCGCAGGGCGTACTCGAGGCACGGCTTGCGCACCGGGCAGGAAGCGCAGATCGACTTGGCCTGAGCCTCCCGGTGTTCCCGGTCATCCTTGCGCTCGAAGTGGGAGGGCGGGAAGAACAGCGGGGTGTGCGGACCCCTACACGCAGCCTTTACCTGCCACAACTCTTCGGCATGCAGAACGCTCACTAGCCAATCCCCCTGACTTCAAGATGCAACGTAGCGCTATAACAATCATCCGACAAGAGGTAATCAACGGATCGTCGACGGTGCTGACCAGCACTTTCCTGTTTGGGTGCGACGGGTACGGGTTGGGTATCTTGCTGGCCGGCAGCTAGTCCGTACATGGGAGGCACGTGGATCCCAAAGCATTCCGCCCGCCTGCCCGGGTGACGATCGTGGCCGGCAAGGGAGGGGTGGGCAAGACCACGGTGAGTGCCGCCCTCGCCTACCTCGCCGCCGCTTCGGGCTTCCGGGTGCTGATCGTGGAGGTGGAGGGCAAGAGCGGATTGCCCACCCTGTTCGACCGACCCGACGCCCTCAGCTACGAGGAGGCGGTGATGCTGGAACCGGGCCGGGCCGGGCCCGGGTCGGCCGAGTTGCGGGCCCGCACCCTCACCCCCGACGACGCTCTGGTGGAGTACCTGGAGGATCGGGGCATGCGGCGCATCTCCCGCCGCCTGAGCTCCACCGGCACCCTGGACGTGATCGCCACGGCCGTGCCCGGCATCAAGGACATCCTGGTGCTGGGCAAGGTGAAGCAGATCGAGAACCAGATAGCCGCCGGGGCGGCCGGAGCGCCGGACTGCATCGTGGTGGACGCCCCGGCGGCCGGTCACGCCGTGTCGTTCCTGTCCAGCGCCTACGGGCTCATGGAGGCCGCCGCGGTGGGGCCCATCCGGGCCCAGGCGGCCGACGTGGTGGCCATGCTCTCGGATCCGGACCGTTGTCAGGTGATGCTGGTCACCCTGCCCGAGGAGACCCCGGTCAACGAGGCCGTCGACACCGCCTTCCACCTGGAGGACCGGGCCGGGGTCAAGCTGTCGCCGATAGTGGTGAACGGCCTGTGGCCCCGGCTGGACCTGCCCGCCGCCGCCCCCGCGGACCTGCCGCAGGGCCGGCTGTCGGACGCCGAGCGGGCGGCCGTGGAGGGCGCCGCCGACTTCCGCCGGCGGCGTCAGGCCGTCCAGGAGGAGCAGCTGGCCCGGCTGGCCGAGGCCCTACCGCTCAGCCAGCTGCGCCTCCCCTACCTCTTCACCACCGAGCTCGGCCTGGAGGAGGTCCGGGCGCTGGCCGGGGAGCTGGCCCAGCAGCTGGCGGGGGTGTCGGGATGAGCGGCGCCGCAGAGCCCCCGTCCGGTTCGCAGGCGCTGGCCGGGCTGGCCGGCAGCCGGCGGGTGGTGATCTGCGCCGGCCCGGGCGGGGTGGGCAAGACCACCTGCGCGGCGGCGATCGCCCTCGAGGGGGCCAGGCTGGGCCGGCGGGCCTGCGTGGTGACCATCGACCCGGCCAAGCGGCTGGCCGACGCCCTGGGGCTCGAGTCGCTCACCAACGATGCCCACCGGGTGGCCATCGGCACCCGGGGCGGCCCGGGCGGGTCCCTGGACGCCCTGATGCTGGACACCAAGACCACCTTCGACGAGGTGGTGCGGCGCAACGCCGCCTCCGAGGAGCAGGCCCAGGCCATCCTGGACAACAAGCTGTACCGCAACATCTCCGGCGCCCTCGGCGGCACGCAGGAGTACATGGCCATGGAGAAGCTGTACGAGCTCCACAGCCGCCGCGACTACGACCTGGTGGTGGTGGACACCCCGCCGACCCGCCACGCCCTGGACTTCCTGGACGCCCCGAACCGGCTGCTGCGCTTCCTCAACAACCGGATCTTCCGCCTGCTCATGGCCCCCACCCGGGCCGGCTTGAGGGCCATAGGCATGGCGACCCAGATGTTCCTGCGCACCCTGTCGAAAGTGGTGGGAGGGGCGGTGGTCACCGACACGGTGGCGTTTTTCACCGCATTCGAAGGCATGGAGCAGGGGTTCCGGGACCGGGCGGCCAAGGTCGAGGCCCTGCTCGCCGATGCCGACACCGCCTTCGTGGTGGTGTCATCGCCCCGCCGGGACGCGGTGGTCGAGGCCATCTTCTTCGCCGACCGGCTCCGCGAGTCGTCGAGCCGGGTGGAGGCGCTGGTCGTGAACCGCATGTTCCCCTCGTTCGGCCCGGTCCCGCCGGCGCTGGCCGCGGCGGCGCCCGGGTCGCCCGAGCTGGCGGCCCTGGCCACCAACCTGGAGGACTTCGACCGGGTGGCCACCCGGGAGGAGGCCCACGTGGAGCAGCTGGCCGACCGCCTGCCCGGCACCCCGATCGTCCGGGTTCCGTTCCTGTCGTCGGACGTGCACGACCTGGACGGCCTGGACGAGGTCGGCGGCTGGTTGTTCGGGCGGGGAGCCCGGTCCGGCCCCCCGGGCTAGCCCGACCGCCCGGTTGTTCGGGCGGGGAGCCCGGTCCGGCCCCGCGGGGTTAGCCCGAGCGCCCGGTTGCGGGCCCCGGGGTCACTACTCCTCGGCCGAGGTCTCCTCCTCGTCCCCGACCAGGGCGGCCATGGCCTCGTCCACCGTCTCGGTCACGCTCACGATGCGGTCGAAACCGGTGGTGCGCAGGAGCCGGACCAGGGTGGGCCGGTCGCAGGCCACCGCCACGTCCCCACCCAGCTCCCGGGTCCGGCGGATGCCGCCGATCAGGGCGCCGAGACCAGCGCTGTCCACGAAGGGGATGCCCGACATGTCGATCACCAGCCGCTTGCTCGACGCCAGCTCGGCCAACGCCTGGCGGAACTGGCTGACGGTGAACGCGTCGAGTTCACCCACGGGCCGGCAGATCATGAAGCCGCCAGGCATCTCCTCATGATGGATGTTGAGCACTCAGCCTCCTAGCCGGGTCCGTCGACGGCCTGGCCAGATGGTACCCGCACCCGGAGTGCGGGTACCCTGCACGCCGTGCCGGAGATCCTGATCGCTGCCGACGCGCAGAACGTGTTCGACGATATCCGCTCGGTCGTGGAGGACCCTGACACCACCGTACGATGGGTTCGCAGCGGCGAGGCCGTTCGGGAGTCCATGAACCTCGAACCGGCGGATCTGGTCATCGCCGACATGCAGATCGGGACCATGGGCGGCATCGCCGTGGCCCTGGACCTCAAGCTGGAAGCCGACGCCGGCCGGCTCGAACCCCGCCCCGTGCTGCTGGTCCTCGACCGCCGCCCCGATGTGTTCATGGCCCGGCGCAGCGGAGCGGAAGGGTGGCTGCTCAAGCCCCTGGACCCCATCCGGCTGCGCACCGCGGTATCGGCGCTCCTGGCCGGCGGCACCTGGCACGACGCCAGCTTCCTGCCTGACCCGGTGGTCGTCCCGGTCAACTAAGCTTCACGAAACCGGGAAGTAGCGCAGCTTGGTTAGCGCGCAGCGTTCGGGACGCTGAGGCCGCGGGTTCGAATCCCGCCTTCCCGACTAGCAGAAGTGCTGGTCACAGGGTCGCGAGGCTCGAGCCGACGGCGGCGCCGGCGATTTGATGGCACATTCATGGCACATCCGGTTTCGCCGCTCTCGTCTGCTGGGGCCGCTCCGGCCGTCCCGGACTGCTTCATGAGCAGCTCCCCCACCCGGTCGGCGGCATCCCGATCGGCTGCACTGGTGGCCTGGGCGTAGACGGCCAGGGTGAGTCGGGGATCGGAGTGGCCGAGGCGGGTCTGGGCCGTCTTCAGGTCGATGCCGGCGCTCACCATGGCGGTGGCGTTGGCCCGGCGAAGATCGTGGAAGGTCAGCCACGGCAGCCCGATGGCCTTGGTGGCCGGGATCCAGTAGCGCATCCGCCAGTGGGCGTAGTCGAGCGGCCCGCCCTCGGGCATGGTGAACACGTACTCGTCCACGTCGTCGGTGGTCAGTCCCCGCCTAACGATGTGTACCGCCAGCAGCTCCATCAGCGGCCGGGGTACCGACAGGGTGCGTCGGCCGGCCGCTGATTTGGGCGGACCGGCCACCATGACCCCGTGCTTGGCCCGGGTCAGCTGCTCGGCCACGAAGAGCGTGCTCTTGGCGAAGTCGAGCCGGCCCACCCGCAGCCCGGCGCACTCGCCCCAGCGCATGCCGAGCACGGCGCCCAGGTGGATCATGGGCGCCCAGTCCGCTCCGATCTGCATCGCCAGTGCGGCCAGCCGGTCGGCGGAGATGACCTGGCGGTTCTGCTGCT
>DASSZD010000040.1:0-8163 GCA_035702985.1 Acidimicrobiales bacterium | reverse complement strand
CTCATGGCCTTGCCCGACCCGGTGCCCTGACCGGTGGCGCCGGTGGCGTTGTGCCAGGCGTTGCCGAAGGCGTAGTAGTCACCGTAGGAGGCCGACGCCAGGTGGGCGGACGCACCCGAGCCGGACACCACCGGCTGCCAGATGTCCACCTCGTGCTGACCGTCGGGCTGGATGACCGCGAAGCTGCCGTCGGTGCCGGACGGGATTAGGTTGAGCAGAGCCTGACCGGTCGGCATCGACACGGTGCGGCCCGACAGCGCGGTCGGGCCCCACGAACCCTGATCGGTCATGTTCACCGTCTGGGTGGGGGTGGAGGCGGTGGCCTGGTAGATCCCGGTCCCGTACTGGTAGATGTCGAGCACCGGGCCCGAAGCCAGCTGGCTGGCCCAGTTGGCCGAGTTCGGCGACAGGACGGCGCTGGTCGGGATCGGCGTGTTGAACGACGGGTCCAACCACGGGGACAGGGCGACGGCGCCCGTCGCCGGACCGGCCGTGGGGGTGGTCGAGGGAGCAGGAGCCGGAGCCGGAGCCGGAGCGGGCGCAGGAGCAGGAGCCGGGGCGGGAGCGGGAGCCGGAGCGGGAGCGGGAGCAGGAGCCGGAGCAGGAGCCGGGGCGGGAGCAGGAGCAGGAGCCGGGGCGGGAGCAGGAGCCGGAGCAGGAGCAGGAGCGGGAGCGGTGGTGGTGGTCGTAGTAGGAGCGGCGGATGCCCAATCCCACTGGTGCTGGTGCCACCCGTCGGATCCGTGCCAGTGGTGCCAGGTCTCGGCGTTGGCCGCCAGGGTGACGGGGGTGATGACCAGGCCGGACAGAGTCAGCAGACCGACGCCCACCTGCAGGCTCCGGTGTCGACGGGAGACCCTCTTCTGAGGGCCGCGTACGTCCTGGTGGTTCTGGTTGGTGTTTTGGGACTGCATGGGACAGACCTCGGAGCCGTCGTCCGAAACCTTGATGGGGGTGTTTGGCACCCCCACAACACGGCCGAAATCCGACTTCTCAGCGTGAACGGACGGACCACCGCAGACGTGCCGATCCATGCCATGCGATGCCCTTCCCCCGGCCCGTCCGGCCACTGACCGGGTCGCGAGTCGGCCTAACCCAGAATTATCGGCGGTTACCGCCGGAACCTGAGGAGGACGAAAGCCCCATTGTTGAAGCCGGAAGAGTCAGCGGAAGTTCCGAAAAGCCTCGTTCCGGCCGGAACGGAGGAGAGCCTCCAGGATGGGTACGGCCACCGCCACCGCCTCGTGGGAGTTGGCCACCAGGTAGTGGTAGTGGAGCCCGGGCGTCCCGTTGATCTCGATCACCACCCCGCCGGCGTCGACCAGGGACCTGGCCGGGTCGGGGGTGATCAGGTCCACCCCGCCGAAGCGCAGCCCCATGGCCCCCACCGCCCGTACCGCGTCGGAGCGCAGCGCCGCCCCGACCTGGTCAGGGCGCACCGACCGGACATCGGCCGCACCGCTCTGGTTGACCGCCGATTTGACCGTGACGACCCGCCCCTGGGCCGGCACCGAGGAGAGGGAGAGCCCGTCCCGCCTGAGGGTGAACAGACAGTCCAGGTCCACGCTCAGCATGGCCAGACCGGCTCCGCTGTCAGGGTCCGCCCGGCGCAGGTTCTCCCGCTCCATCAGCTCTCCGACCGTGGAGCGGCCGTCGCCGACCACCCGCGGCGGGTCTCTCCGCAGTATGTCGATCACCTCCCCGTCCAGGACCAGGAAGCGGTACTCGTGTCCCTGGCCCTGCTCCTCGATCAGGAGGCGGGAGTCCCACCGCCAGGCCCAGAACCGGGCCCGCTCGAACTCCTCCCGGGTGCGCACGCCGCAGGTGACCCCCTCGCCCCCTGAGGTACTGCGCGCCGGCTTCACCACGACGGCCCCGCCCGCCCGATCGGCGACCAGGTCGATCCCCGAAGGGTGATCGAAGGCGTCGACCTCGACATACCGGGACATCGGTATCCCCACCTCGCTCAACAGGTGGTGGCACGCCACCTTGTCGAGGGCCAGTTGGAGCGTCACGCCGTAATCGAACATGACGGTGTGGTACCAGACCACCGTTTGGGCGGCGCCTCGGCGGATGAGCACGTAATCATCGACCAGGGGCTCGCAGTCGGCGCCCACCCGGCTTGCCGCTTCTGTCCAGATCCGCCGGTAAATGCTGCGCCGGGCCTGGGGTCCCCGCAGGGCCTGTCGCTCGGAATTCCGCCGCCCGGACAGGGCAGAACGCATTCCCACCTCACGGACGAGGTCCAGCTTCGGAGCGACGACCCGGCCGACCTTGCCGGTCCTACCCAGTCTGGCCAATATTGCCGTCGACACCTTGACCGGCGATCCCCCGTCCGCAATCATCGGCCAACAACCACGGTGTAACTGAGGTGAAAGGACCTGACTGGGGTGGAGTCAGATGTCACCATTACGCCCGTCCCGATTGCGGCGGGGAACCCCCCAGGCACCGCCATGCCGACCGTGATTCTGGGCGGGACGATGAATGCATTGAGCGTGGCAAGGGGTCTTTGGTCCTATGGGATAGTCGTGGACGTTCTCGGCGGTGCGATCGACTCTCCAGCCATGTGGTCCCGTGCTGTGCGAAGTTACCACCGTTCTGCTGGCGAGGAAACGGAGCGCCATTGGTTTGATTGGTTGCACAATCGGGCCGAACCTTCGGTGGTGCTGCCCTGCAGCGACGACGCCCTCGAGTTCATCGCCGGCCACCGTTCCCAGCTCGTCGAGTGGGGCCACCGGCCGATCGAGGCGAACGACGGGGCCGTACTGGACATGCTCGACAAATCCAGGACCTACGAGATCGCCCGCCAGGCCGGGGTCAGGGCTCCCAACACCCTGACCATTACGAATGTGGGCGAGCTGTCCGGGCTGGACGGATTTGCGTTCCCGTGCGCCCTCAAGCCGGTCGAATCCCATATATTCACCCGCCGGTTCCATCCGTCCGCCAAGGGGGCGCGGGTCGATTCGGCGGAGCAGGCCGCGGCGCTGCTGGAGCCCATCGTCGGGGACGGGGTGGCCATGCTCGTCACCGAGGTGGTCGAGGGGACCGACGAGTGCTGCTCCTATTACACCTACCTGGACGAGCACGGTGATCCCCTCGTCGAGTACACCAAGCGCAAGCTGCGGGTGTACCCGACCGGCTTCGGTCTGGGCACCTACCACGTGAGCCAGTGGCAACCCGAGGTTGCAGAGTTGGGTCTGCGGTTCTGCCGGGCGGCCAACCTGCGCGGCGTGGCCAACGTGGAGTTCAAGCGCGATGCCCGGGACGGGCAGCTCCGGTTGATCGAGTGCAACGCCCGCTACACCAACGCCCAGGAGGTCGTCCGCCGGTCCGGTATCGACATGGGCGTACTGGCCTACGCCCGCTTGACCGGAATGCCGCTCCCTCCGGCCGACGGCTTCCGCGACCGGGTGGGACTGCTGTTTCTGGGCGAGGATCTGCAGGCGCTCTTCGACTACCGCCGCCACGGCGAGCTCACCGTCGCAGAGTGGCTGCGGTCGCTGGCCATGCACCAGGCCCCGCCCTTCTTCGACTGGCGCGATCCCAAACCGAGCGTGATGAACGGTCTGGGCTTCGCCCGCCGGGTCGGACGTCGCCTGACCCGGTTGGCCACCGGGCGGCCCGTCAACCCGACCCGGGAGGGCGACCCGTACGGAAGCGTGCAGCCCGCCGGTTCCACACCAAGCGCCACGACGGCTCAAGGAAAGGGGTAGTAATGCAGACGACTCAACTGGATTCGGGGCTCCCCGAAAGCTCGGCTCCGGTCAAGCCTCAATCGGGGGAACTGAATCCCGGGCCGGGCTTCCGCCTCAGGCAGACCATAGAGAGGCCTGATCCGAAGGTGGTGGAGGCGTTCGGGCGGTTCGAGACCGCTCTCATCTCCGACATGATGAACCGGCTGTACACCATGTGCTCGGCCATCCATTGCGTCACCGGGTCCGACGGGCGGATCCTGGGCCCGGCGTGCACCGTGAAGGTGTTCCCCGGCGACAATTTGATGGTGCACAAGGCCCTCGACATCGCCCGTCCCGGGGACATAGTCGTGGTCGATGCCAGCTCCTCGTCGCTCAATGGGGTGCTGGGGGACCTGGTGTCGACCAAGGCCCGGCACCGGGGCATCGCCGGCTTCATCGTGGACGGCCTGGTGCGGGACCTGGAGCGTATCGTGGCCCTCGGCGATTTCCCGGTGTTCGCCCGGGGAGTCACGCCTATAGGCCCGCTGCACCGGGGCCCGGGCGAGATCAATTTCCCGATATCGGCCGGCGGCATAGTGGTCAAGCCCGGTGACATCGTCTACGGCGACATCGACGGCGTGGTGGTCATCCCCCGGGAAGAGGCCGAGGATCTGCTGCGCCGGGTGACGGTCAAGGCCGAGGCCGAGGCCGACTACGTGGCCGCCGTGGCCAAGGGGAACTTCTCCAACGCCTGGGTGGACCGGATCCTCCGGGAGGCGGACCTGAGCTACTAGCGAGGCGGGACGATCAGGCCGCCAGGGCTTCGGCCCTGGCGGCCACGTCGTCGAGCCCGGCCGTACGGCAGACACCGGCGACGCGCAGCAACTCCCCCCGGTGGAGGGGCAGACCGGCCCGCCGCCGGATGTCGGCCGCCGGGGCGGTGTCCTGGCCGGGGTACTTGAGGGTGGACGACGCCCGATCGCCGGGAAGGCCCAGCAGCCGGTCCATCATCTGGTCCAGGACCGGGATCTCCGACCGCCGTCCCAGGACCCCCACGTCGATGGTCAGGAAGATGTGCCCGGTGTTCTGCGGCCTGTCGAAGTCGTTGTAGAGCGAGCCCATCTGGTCGTCGCAGTCGGCCCCGGCCAGCAGGACGCACAGCATGCTGATGGCCATGGCCAGTCCCGATCCTTTGGGGCCGCCGACGGGCAGCAGGCTGCCGGCCAGCGCTTCGCCCGGATCGGTGGTGGGGCGGCCGGCCGGGTCCAGGGCCACCCCGGGCGGAAGCTCCTCCCCGAGGTCCCGGGCCCGGGTGATCTTGCCCTGGGCGATGACGCTGGACGACATGTCCAGCACGAAGTCCGGATGGCCGGCCAGAGGTACGGCGATGGCCAGGGGGTTGGTGCCGAGGAACGGCTGCGAGGCGCCGTAGGGGGCCATCCGCTTGACCGCGTTGGACATCACGATGCCCACCTGGCCGGCGGTGGCCGCCCGGCGGGCGTAGTAGCCGGCGGCACCGAAATGGGTGCTGTTGCAGACGGCTACCACGCCCACCCCGTGGTGGGAGCTGATCGACAGGCACCTGTCGACGGCCCTCAGGGCGGCGGCCGGACCGAGCGCGTTGGCGGCGTCGATGCGGCAGAACACCCCCCGTTCGTCCACCACCCTGAGGTTCTGGGTGCCGCCGGCCAGGCCGGCGAGCACCCGCTTCATGTATATGGGCACCCGCTGGAACCCGTGCGACTCCATGGCCCGCAGGTTGGCGTCCATCAGGACGTCGGCTACCGCCGCGGCGTCGTCACCGGGTATCCCGATGCCGTGGAAGCAGTCGTGGGTCAGCTGCCACAGCTGCTCGCCGTCCACGAGGATCTGCGGGTCGACGACCTGGTTGGGGACGGGTGGGGTCATCGGAGCCGCACCGGGTCCCCGCTCACGGCCCGGGTGGCAGGTCGGACCCTGCCACTATCGGCTGGTTGAGATGGAGGCTGCCCAGCGAGCCGGCGAAGGGAGCGTCGCCGAAGGTGAACACCCCTCCGTCGGCGGCGAACAGGTAGTACCCCTGGCCGGACGGGGTGGCCACGCCGGTCACGATCGGCTGGTTGAGATGAAGACTGCCGAGCGAGCCGTGGAAGCCGGCGTCACCGAAGGTGAACACCCCACCGTCCCTGGCGAACAGCCAGTACCCGTGACCCGACGGCGTGACCGCCATGCAGACGATCGGCTGGTTGAGATGCAGGCTGCCCAGCGACCCGTGGAACACGGCGTCACCGAAGGCGAACACCCCACCGTCGGACGCCACCATGTAGTAGCCCTGGCCGTCCGGGGTGGCACCCCCGCCCACGATCGGCTGATTCAGATGCAGACTGCCCAGCGACCCGTGGAACACGGCGTCACCGAAGGTGAACACACCGCCGTCGGAGGCGAACATCCAGTAGCTGGTCGCAGGCGGGGGCGGCCCCGGCACCTGCGGGGTGACGGTGACCGGCTTCGAGGCCGGGCCCGTACCGGAGGCGTTCGAGGCGACCACGGTGAAGGTGTAGGTCTGACCGTTGGTCAGGCCGGCCACCGTGTAGGACAGGCTCACCCCACTGAGGTCGTCGACGACCGGCGTCCCGGCGGCGGTGGACCCCTTGTACACGTAGACCATGTAGTTGGTGGGGGCGCCACCGGTGGTGGGAGCGGCCCAGGCCAGCTTCACCGACCCGTTCCCGGCGGTACCGACCGGGGTACCGGGAGCGCCCGGCACGCCGATCGGCCGGGTGGTCACCGGTCCCGAAGCCGGCCCGGACCCCTTCGAGTTGGAGGCGGTGACGGTGAAGGTGTACGGCTGGCCGTCCGTGAGCCCGGTCACCGTATAGGCGAGGCCCGTCGACCCGGTGTCGATCACCTTGGTGGGCTGGCCGGTGGCGGCCGAGCCGAGGTATTCGTCGACCACGTAGTCGGTGGGCGAGCTGCCAGTGGTGGGAGCCGTCCAGACCAGCTTGACCATGGAGTCACCCGGCGTGGCCGCCGGGGTGCCGGGGGCGCCCGGGGCGACGATGGGCGGATTCGGGGTGGCGGTCGCCGGGCCCGAGGCCGGGCCGGTGCCACCTGCGTTGACCGCCTGCACGGTGAAGGTGTAGGCCTTGCCGTCGGTCAACGAGCCGACCGTGGCGGAGAGATTCGTCGACTTGGTGTCGATCACCGTCGGGGTCCCGCTCACGCTCGAGCCGCTGTACTCGTTGATGATGTAGTCCGAGATCGCCCCTCCCCCACCCGAGGTGGGCGCCGTCCAGGTGAGCTCGACACTGCTGCTGCCGGGCGTGGCCACCGGGGTCCCGGGGGGGCCCGGGGCGGCGATGGCCGTACCACCGAACTCCAGCTCCCTTATCCGGTTCCCGTCGCCTTTCGGGGTGGGGTCGTCCACGCCTTCGGTGACGAACACGTTGCCGTTGGTGTCGAGCGCCACCTCCGACGGCTGGCCGAACCCGGCCGCCAGCGCCGGGCCGCCGTCACCGCTGTCGGTACCGAGCGAGGTGCTGCCGGCGATGGTGTACACGGTGCCGGCGGTCATGGCCTTGCCGTAGAAGGCGCCGGTCTGCTCGGCCACCACCCGGATCTCACCGTTGTACACGTCGGCCACCACCACGTTGCCGCTGCTGTCGACGGCGATGCCGTTCGGGTAGTAGAAGCTGGCCTGGCCCCCGGGACCGTCGGTTGATCCCTTGGCCCCGCCCGCCAGGCTGTAGACGTGACCGGCGGTCATGGCCTTGCCGTCGAAGGTGCCGCTGCTGGCGGCCAGGGCGATGATCCGGTTGTCGTAGTAGTCGGCGATCACCAGGTTGCCGGTGGTCGGGTCCACCTGCACGTCGTGGGGGCTGCTGAGCCCGCTGGCGCCGGCCGCCGCACCCTCGACGAAGATGTCGGTGCCGTCGCCGGCCACGGTCCCGACCTGGTTGGCCGCGGTGAACGTCTGCCCGTAGAAGGTGCCGGCGGCGGCGGCCACCATCTGCACTCTCTCGTTGCCGGTGTCGGCGACGAGCAGGTTGCCCTTGGAGTCGAACGCCACGCCGTGGATGTCGGCGAAGTTCCCCCCCGCCACGGAGCCGGCCCCGGCGATGGTGTAGAGGTCACCCACAGTGGCCAGCGTCACGCCGAACAGGGATCCGGTCTTGGCGGCGACCACCTGCACCACGTCGTTGCCGTTGTCGCTGAAGACCACGTCGCCGTTGGCGTCCAGGGTGAGCCGCTTGGGGGCGGAGAGCTTGGCCGCGGTGGCCGGCCCCCCCGACCCGGTCTTCCCGGTCTGGGCCACCCCGCCGACGGGGTTGGTACCGGCGATGGTGTACACCGCGTTGGCCTTCATGGGGATCCCGAAGTAGGTCCCGGACTTGGCCGGCACCATGCGGACGACGGCGTTGGCCGTGTCCGCGAAGAATATGTTTCCTGCGGCGTCGACGGCGATGCCCTGGGGGGCGGAGACCGAGGCCGAGGTGGCGGCGGTGCCGTC
>DASSZD010000111.1:0-9287 GCA_035702985.1 Acidimicrobiales bacterium | reverse complement strand
CTCCGGATCGTCCCACCTTCCCGGCTCGGGAACGTCGGGCAGGGCCCCCGAAGGGATGACGGCCCGGCCCGGCTCCACCTCCCAGATCACCGACAGTTCCTCACCGATGTCGTCCTCTGACACCGACGTGAGCGTCACCAGCGTCCGGCCTGGGGGCACCGTAGCGGCCAGCTCATCGACAGGCAGCAAGGACTCGCTCACCTCCGACACCACCCATCGCTGGCCACGAACCTGAACCAGCGAGCCGACCTCAAGCACGTCCGCCCCCATCACCGCCACCAAGGGTAGCCACCGGTCAGCTGGCCGGGCCGGACTCCGGTGCCCTGCAGGAGGCACCCCGTCCGAGCAGACGACGACCGCCGGCTGGGGCCGGCGGTCGTCGTGAAGAGGGTTTTCTATTTTACGAAGGATCTCCGCTTATTCTGCGAAGACCCCTGAGTGGAGGTGGCGGGAATCGAACCCGCGTCCTTCGATGCCTCAACGGGCCTTCTCCGAGCGCATCCGGTGATCTGATCTCGGGCCCTCCACTCGCCACCGGCATCGGCGGAGGGCCCCAGTCGACAAAGATTTCCCCTGCGGCCTGCCGACAGGACCGCAGGGTGAGCCCTACTGGATGACGTCCGCTACCGACCCGTAGGGCTGGGGCCGGGCGAACGGGCTACTGGTTAAGCAGCCAGCGCAAGCTGAGGCTTGGCGTTTGTTTATAGGTTCCGGCTCTTTAGCGTGGTTCCGGAGACCACGGCTCGCTTCTCCCGAATCGACTACCGAAGTCGAAGCCAGTCACCCCCTTGTCAAGGTTCAACGTGGCCCAGTGTACCCGCCGTCCCGCCGGTCCGGTCAGGCCCGTGGCCCTCCGCCAGGCGGCATCCCGGTCGCCCCGCCCGGGTTCAGCCGATGGGACCGGGCGCCGGCCGGCTCCCGGTCACCGCCCGGCCGCCCATGCGCACCATGGCCTCCACGTCCCCGGGCAGGACGGCCCCGACGGTGTGGCCGCCGGCCACGACCAGGGTCACCGCGGCGCCGGTGTTGCGGGTCAGGGCGGTGAGGGCGTCCTCGTCGGGTTGGGCCCCGGCGGCCGCCCCGACGGGCGCCGACACGTCCAGGGGACGGGCCAGATCCCACTGGGGGTAGGGGATGGAGTACACGCTGTCACCGGCCAGCACCCCGGCGAAGTGGCCGTCCCAGTCGCGCAGCAGCCACACCCAGCCGGGCCGGGGGCCGGCGTACTGCTCGGCGAAGGCCCGCACGGTGATCCAGCCCGGGGCCTCTCCCACCGGGCGCATCACGTCCGACACCCGCACGCCGTCCAGGGCCCGGTGCACCGCCCCGCCGCCCAGCTCGGCCCGGGCCGACGCCAGGAGCCACCAGCCCATGAATCCGACCAGCACCCCGCTGAACAGGTCCCGGTTGCGCTCGGTGTACACCAGGCCCAGGACGATGATGGCCGCGCCCAGCACCACGCCGGTGCCGGCCGCCACCCGGGTGGCCTTCCAGCGGTCCCGCCCGGCCGCCCACACCAGGGCGTGGAGCACCCGTCCCCCGTCGAGCGGGGAGGCGGGCAGCAGGTTGAACACGGCCAGCACCACGTTGATCCACGCCAGCCAGCCCAGGGCGGCCAGGACCAGCTCACCGGCCCCCCAGCTGGCCACCCCCAGGCGGACCAGCCACAGGGCCAGGCCGACCACGGCGCTGGCCAGCGGTCCGATACCGGCGACCAGCAGCTCGGTGCTGGGGCGGTCGGTGTCGCCCTCGATGCGGGTCACGCCCCCCATCCACGACAGGGTGATGCCGTCGACGGTCAGACCCTTGCGACGGGCCACCACGGCGTGGCCCAACTCGTGCAGGAGGACCCCCGCCAGCAGGCCCAGGGCGGTGAGGCCGCCGGCCACCGCGTAGGCGGCCCCCGAGTAGCCGGGCGCCTCGATGGCGAACCGGCTCTGGGCCAGGCCGCTGGCCACCAGCGCCACCATCACCACCAGACTCCAGTGCATACCGACCCGCACCCCCGCGATCCGCCCGAGCCGGATGCTGTCGTTCATGAATCCAGGCTACGCCTGAGGGCTGCACTTTCGCGGCGGGCCTCCCGCTCGGCGTCGCGGGCGGCGATGGCATGGCGCTTGTCGTAGAGCCGGCGGCCCTTGGCCAGGGCCAGGTCGACCTTGGCCCGCCCGTCCTTGAAGTACAGCGACAGCGGCACCAGGGTCAGCGACTCCTGGCCGGTGCGGCGCAACATCTCGTCGATCTGGCGGCGGTGCAGGAGCAGCTTGCGCCGGCGGTCGGGGTCGACGGACCCGAAGCCCGTGGCGAACACGTAGGGCGGGATGTGCACGCCGTACAGCCACACCTCGCCGTCCTGGACCCGGGCGAAGCTGTCGCGCAGCTGGGCCTTGCCCTCCCGCAGCGATTTGACCTCGCTGCCGACCAGGACCAGCCCGGCCTCGTAGGTGTCGAGGATGTCGTAGTCGTGGCGGGCCCGCCGGTTCTGGGCCACCACCCGGTTGCGGGGGTCGCGGACGGCGGTCTTGGCGGCTCTGGCCATGGCCGACCCAAGCTACCGTCATGGCCGTGCTGCGTATCGGGAAAAAGTTCCTGGACCAGATGGTCTGCCACTCCCTCGACGGGTACCCGCTGGAGGTGTGCGGCCTGCTGGCCGGGGTGGCCGACGGTCCCGGTACCGCCGAGGTCCGCTCGCTGCACCCGGCGGAGAACATCACCGGCTCGGCCCGGGTCTACGAGGTGGACCCCCGCTCGCTGCTGCGGGCCGACCGGGAGGCCGAGGCCGCCGGCGGCCAGCTGATCGGGGTGTACCACTCCCACACCCACACCGACGCCAAGCCCTCGCCGACCGACATAGCCGCCGCTCCCGACCCCGGCTGGCACTACGTGCTGGTCTCGCTGCGCGACGAGCACCCGGCCGTGCGGAGCTGGAACATCGAGAACGGGAAGATAGAAGAGGAGAAGGTGGTTCTAGAATGGTGATCACTGAGGTCGGCTTTGGTCCGGCCCGTCACCAACGTTCTGGAGTTGCCCGGTGTCTGTTGATGTTCGTTTGCCCACCGTCCTACGAGGCGCCGCTGGTGGTCAGGCCACCGTGGCCGCCCAGGGGGACACAGTGGGCGAGGTGTTCGAGGACCTGATCCGCCAGCACCCCGGCCTGAGGAGCCAGCTGCTCACCGAGGACGGCGGTCTGCACCGCCACCTCAACGTGTTCCTCAACGACGACGACATCCGCTACCTGGGCAGGCTGGACGCCAAGGTGGGTGACAGCGACACCCTGACCCTGATGCCGGCGGTGGCGGGCGGAGCGGTCTGATGACCCGCTACGAGAGCGTGCTCGACCTGGTCGGCAACACGCCCATGGTCGACATCAGCGTGCTCAGCCCCAACCCCCGGGTGGCCATCGTGGCCAAGCTGGAGGGCTGGAACCCCGGCGGCTCGGTCAAGGACCGGGCGGCCAAGGCCATGATCGAGGAGGCCGAGAAGGACGGCAGCCTCCGACCCGGCCAGCAGATCCTCGAGTCGTCCTCGGGCAACACCGGTATCGCCCTGGCCATGATCGCCCGGGTCAAGGGCTACCCGATCAAGATCGTCCTGCCCGAGAACGTGTCGGTGGAGCGCCGCCAGCTGCTCGAGTCGTGGGGGGCGGAGATCCTCGACTCCCCCGGATCGGAGGGCTCCAACGGGGCCATGCGCCGGGCCCGGGCCCTGGCCGCCGAGCACCCCGACTGGTGGTTCCCGTACCAGTACGCCAACCCGGCCAACCCCAAGGCCCACTACGAGGGGACCGGCCCGGAGATCTGGCGGGACTGCCCGGAGATCACCCATTTCATCGCCGGGCTGGGCACCGCCGGCACCCTGATGGGGGTGGCCCGCTTCTTGAAGGAGCGCAACCCGGACATCCAGGTGTGGGCGGTTCAGCCCCCCGCCGGGGAGATGGTGGACGGACTGAAGAACCTCGACGAGGGGTTCATCCCCCCCGTGTTCGTGGACAACGACGGCTACGACCTGCTGGACCGCTCCAAGGTGGTCGGCCCCCGCGAGAGCATCGAGTGGACCCGCAAGCTGATGGACGTGGGCATCTTCGCCGGCATCTCCTCGGGGGCCATCATGGCCGCCGCGGCCAAGTGTGCGGCGGAGATCGACGAGGGGGTCATCGTCACCATCGTGTGCGACGGTGGTTGGAAGTACCTCTCGACCGGGGCCTGGACCGACGACCTGGACGCGGTCACCGAGCGGGCCAAGAAGGTCATCTACTTCTGAGCGGGCCCGGCACGTGAGCGGCCTGGCGGTCACGGTGCTGGGCTGCGACGGGTCCTACCCCGGCCCGGGCGGCGCCGGCTCCGGCTACCTGGTGAGCTGCGGTGGCTCCAACCTGTGGTTGGACGCCGGTCCGGGCACCCTGGCCCAGCTGCAGACCCACATCGGCATCGAGGACATCGACGCGGTGGTGGTCACCCACGAGCACGTGGACCACTGGTCTGATCTGGAGCACCTGGCCGTGGCCTGCAAGTGGGTGGTGCCCCGCCCGGCCGTGCCCCTCTACTGCGAGGCCGACCTGGTGTCGATGATGAGGACCCCGGGCGCCGACGCCCTGGCGTGGACCGGGATCGGCCCGGAGTCGAAGGTGACGGTGGGGGAGATGACCGTCACTTTTTCCCGGACCGAACACCCGGTCAGGACGCTGGCGGTACGGGTGGACGGAGCCGGCCGCAGCCTCGGCTACTCTGCCGACTCCGGTCCCGGTTGGGGCCTCTCCGAACTCGGAGGGGGTCTGGACCTGGCCCTCTGCGAAGCCACGTTCCTATCCGACAGGGAGGGTTCCTTGCCCCACATGAGCGCCCGCCAGGCCGGGCTCAGCGCCCGGGCCGCCGGGGTACGGCGACTGGTCGCCACCCACCTCTGGCCCCGCACCGACCGGGCCGCGGCCGGCGAGGAGGCCGGCCGGGCGTTCGGCGCTCCCGTCACCGTGGCTGCCATCGGGGACCGGTACGAGGTATGAGCGAGCGGAGCGACGGGCGGGCCCCCGACCAGCTGCGGCCGCTGGAGCTGATCCGCGACTACACGGTGTTCGCGGCCGGGTCGGTGCTGATCCGCATGGGCCGCACCCACGTGCTGTGCACCGCCTCGGTGGCCGAGGACGTGCCCCGCTGGATGCGCAACACCGGGCGGGGGTGGGTCACCGCCGAGTACTCGATGCTGCCCGGTGCCTCCCCCGAACGCATCGACCGGGAGGCGGCCAGGGGCAAGCAGTCCGGCCGGACCCAGGAGATCCAGCGGCTGATCGGCCGCTCGTTGCGGGCCGTGACCGACCTGGAGGCCATGGGCGAGGTGCAGATCACCCTCGACTGCGATGTCCTGCAGGCCGACGGCGGTACCCGCACGGCCAGCATCTGCGGCGCCTACGTGGCCCTCCACGACGCCTGCACCCGGCTGCTCGGCCTGGGCCGGCTGCGGACCCACCCGCTGAGCGAGGCGTGCGCGGCGGTGTCGGTCGGCATGATCGACGGGGTCCCCATGCTGGACCTGGCCTACAGCGAGGACAGCCGGGCCGAGGTGGACATGAACGTGGTCATGACCGCGTCCGGGCGCTTCGTGGAGGTGCAGGGCACGGCGGAGGGCTCCCCCTACAGCCGCGACGAGCTGGAGCAGCTCCTGGCCCTGGCCGAGGGCGGCATCACCACGCTGCTCGACGCCCAGGCGGCGGCCCTGGCCGAACCGCCACCCGCCCGCACGTGACCGCCTTCGTGCTGGCCACCGCCAACCCCGACAAGGCGGTGGAGATCTCCGCCATCCTGGGGCCCGGGGTGGAGCTGAGACCCAGACCGGACTCGGTGGGTGAGGTGGACGAGACCGGCGACACCCTGGTGGAGAACGCCCGCCTCAAGGCCCTGGCCCTGGCCCGGGCCACCGGGGAGCCGGCCATCGCCGACGACACCGGGCTGGAGGTGGACGCCCTGGGCGGGGCGCCGGGGGTGCGGTCCGCCCGCTACGCAGGTGAGAACGCCGGCTACGCCGACAACGTGGCCAAGCTGCTGGCCGAGCTCGACGGCGTGGCCCCGCCCCGCACCGCCCGGTTCCGCACCGTGGCCCTGGCGGCCTGGCCCGACGGCCGTGAACTGACCGCCGAGGGGTTCGTCGCCGGGACCATCGCCACCGAGGCGCGGGGGTCGTCCGGTTTCGGGTACGACCCGCTGTTCGTCCCCGACGAGGGCGACGGGCGCACCTTCGCCGAGATGTCCCCGGAGGACAAGCACCGCCTGTCCCACCGGGGCCGGGCATTCCGGGCCCTGGCTGCGCTGATCGAATCGGCCCATCCGGCTTGAACCCCGGGGCGCCTGGTCAGGCCGGATCCGCCAAGTAGCCCCGGGGAATGTGAGACGGTGACAAGGTGACCGAGCCGGGAGACGCAGGAGGGTCCGGGGTAGCCGGGACCGCTCCGCCCGGCCCGCAGGTCGAGGCGGCCGGGGAGGGCGTTCCGGGCGACGCTCAGGTCGAGGCGGACGGGGTGGCCGGGACCGGCGACCACCCGGGCGAGCGCCCCCCACCCAAGCGGCGGGGGCTGCGGGGCCGGCTCCCCCGGCCGGTCTGGACGGTCGGCCGCCTGCTGGTGCTGGCCCTGCTCATCGAGTACCTGGTGGTGCCCCAGCTGGCCGGGCCCCGCAAGGTCATCCACCTGCTCGCCGAGGTGAACCCCCTGCTGCTGCTGGCCGGGGTCGGCCTGGAAGCGGCTGCCCTACTGGCCTACGGATCGCTGACCAAGGTGGTCCTGCCGGGCGGGGAGCGCATCAGCTTCTTCACCGTCTTCCGCATCGAGCTCACCACCCTCTCGGTCAGCCACTGCGCCCCGGGCGGCACCGCCACCGGGGCCGCCCTCGGCTACCGGCTGCTGACCCAGTTCGGGGCCGAGCCGAGCGACGCCGGCTTCGCCCTGGGGGTGCAGGGCATCGGCTCGGCGGTGGTGCTCAACGTGATCCTGTGGATCGCCCTGATCGTGTCCATACCGGTCTGGGGGTTCTCGGCGATCTACCTGCTGGCCGCCGGTGTGGGGGTGGTCCTGCTGCTGGCGTCGTCGGCGCTGGTCTACCTGTTCACCCGGACCGGGCAGCGGGCGGGGGACCGGCTCGAGGCGCTCGGGGCCCGCATCCCGTTCGTGGACGCGAAGGCCCTGCGCCGGTCCTTCGAGCAGCTGGCGGCCCGGCTGGGGGAGCTCGGCCACAACCGGGAGGTGCTGATCCGGGCCCTGGTGTGGGCGACGCTCAACTGGCTGTTCGACGCGGCGTCGCTGTGGGTGTTCGTCGGGGCGTTCGGGCACTGGGTGAACCCCGACGGGCTGCTGGTCGCCTTCGGCCTGGCCAATGTCCTGGCCGTGATCCCGATCACCCCGGGCGGGCTGGGCGTGGTCGAGGCGGCCCTGACCACGCTGCTGGTCGGCTTCGGAACGGCCCGGGGGGTGGCCACCCTGGGCGTGGTGGTCTACCGCCTGGTCCAGTTCTGGATGCCCATCCCGCTGGGCGGACTGGCCTACCTGTCCCTGCAGGTCGACCGCCACCCCAGCGGCCGGTTGGGGGCGTCGTGGCGGGTGTGGCGCTGGCACCTGCCGCTCATCAGCCGGGCCCGGCGGGAGGTGTCGGGGACCCCCCGCCCGCACCACTGATAGTTCTTCTTCTTCCGTCCGACGGGTAGCGGCGGCTAATGTTCTGCGGTCGTCCTGGGCGGAGCAGGAAGGAAGAATGGTCTATACCGGCGCGTCTCCAACCCGTCTCACCGCCACGCTGGCGGCCGTGGTCGTGTTGCTGATGGGAATTCTCACCCTGGCAGGTCCCGCTCCGGGCGCCTACGCCGGATCCGGCCAGCCCGGCTACTGGGAGGCCGGTTCCGACGGGAACGTGTACGCCATCGGGACCGCCAACTACGGCAGCATGAAGGGCACCACGCTCCAGAAGCCGGTGGTGGGCGGGGCCGCCACCCCTGACGGCCAGGGTTACTGGCTGGTGGCCTCCGACGGGGGCATCTTCTCCTTCGGTGACGCCCACTTCTACGGGTCCACCGGCAACATCCGGCTGAACAAGCCGATCGTGGGGATGGCGGCGGACCCCGCCACCGGCGGTTACTGGTTCGTGGCCTCCGACGGGGGGGTGTTCAGCTTCAACGCCCCGTTCTACGGCTCGACGGGCAGCATGCGGCTCAACAAGCCGATCGTGGGGATGGCCGCCATGCCCGACGGCCGGGGTTACTGGCTGGTGGCGTCCGACGGGGGGATCTTCTCCTTCGGTGACGCCGCCTTCCACGGTTCGACGGGCAGCATCCGGCTCAACAAGCCGATCGTGGGCATGGCCGCCACCCCCGGCGGTGGGGGCTACTGGCTGGTGGCCTCCGACGGGGGGATCTTCACCTTCGGTGACGCCGCCTTCCACGGGTCGGCCGGCAGCATCCAGCTGAACCGGCCGATCGTGGGCATGGCCGCCACCCCCGACGGTGGGGGCTACTGGATGGTGGCATCGGACGGGGGGATCTTCACCTACGGCGACGCCCCGTTCCTGGGCACCGCCGGTACCGCCACCGCGCCGGTGGTCACCATCATGCCCACCGCCCACGGCTATCCGTACCCGCCCGGCAGCACCGGCTACGACGTGTCGAAGTGGCAGTGCGGGAACCTCCCGCGGCGCGCCACCATCGGCATCGTCGAGGTGGCGGGCGCCACCAACGCCTACCCCAACCCCTGCTACCAGTCCGAGGCGGCGTGGGCCGGCTCGAACCTGTCCACGTACATCTTCATGAACGAGTTGCCGTCCCCGGCCCCGTCCGAGTCCATGTCGGGCCCGGCCGGCAACTGCGCCTCCACCAACGTCGCCTGCCAGAGCTACAACTTCGGCTACTACTGGGCCCGGTACTGGGTGTCGTTCGCCCAGGGCCAGGGGGTGGACCCCACGTTGTGGTGGCTCGATGTGGAGCAGCCGTCCACCTTCTGGGCGGCCCGGTCCCAGAACAGCAACGCCAACGTGATCTGGGGTGCGGTGGCCGGCCTGAGGTCGGCGGGGAAGATGCCGGGCCTCTACTCGACGAACCTGCAGTGGGGCCAGATCACCGGCGGCGAGCCCACCTTCCAGGACATCCCCCTGTGGGTGCCCGGTGGCGGCAACATATCCGGAGGCACCTACAGCGCCAACTCCATCTGCGCCGGCACCGCCGGATCCGACTACGCGGCGTTCGCCGGGGGCCGGATCGACCTGGTCCAGTACGGCTACTCGGGCAACGGCTACACCGGTCCCTACAGCGTCTACGACATG
>DASSZD010000027.1:0-12710 GCA_035702985.1 Acidimicrobiales bacterium | reverse complement strand
CAAGGACCCCCGGGTCCTGCTGATCAAGCTGGCCGACCGCCTGCACAACATGCAGACCATCGCCGCCATGCCGGAGTGGAAGCAGAAGCGCTCGGCCCAGGAGACGCTGGACATCTACGCCCCCCTGGCCCACCGCTTCGGCATCCAGGACATCCGCTGGCAGCTGGAGGACCTGGCGTTCGCCGCCCTGCACCCCCGCCGCTACGCCGAGATCGAGCAGATGGTCGCCACCCGGGCCCCGGAGCGGGAGATCTACCTGGCCCAGGTGATCGACCAGGTCAACGACCGGCTGGCCGCCGCCCGCATCACCGCCCAGGTGACCGGCCGGCCCAAGCACCTGTACTCCATCTACGAGAAGATGGTGGTCAAAGGTAAAGAGTTCGACGAGATCTACGACCTGGTCGGGGTGCGGGTCCTGGTGGAGTCGGTGAAGGACTGCTGGGCCGCACTGGGCGCCATCCACGGCGCCTGGACCCCGGTGCCGGGCCGGTTCAAGGACTACATCAACACCCCCAAGTTCAACCTGTACCAGTCCCTGCACACCACCGTCGTCGGGCCCCAGGGCAAGGCCCTCGAAGCCCAGATCCGGACCGTGGAGATGCACAAGCGGGCCGAGTGGGGGATAGCCGCCCACTGGGGCTACAAGGAGAAGGCCACCGCCGCCGACGTGGCCTGGCTGCAGCGGATCGTGGACTGGTCGGCGGAGAGCACCGACCCGTCGGAGTTCCTCGAGACGCTGAAGCTGGACCTCGACACCGACGAGGTGTACGTGTTCACCCCCAAGGGCGACGTCATCTCACTGCCCACCCAGGCCACCCCCATCGACTTCGCCTACGCCATCCACACCGAGGTCGGCCACCGCTGCATCGGGGCCAAGGTCAACGGCCGGCTTATCCCGCTGGACTCCCGGCTCAGCTCGGGTGACACGGTTGAGATATTCACCTCCAAGGTGCCGTCGGCCGGTCCCAGCCGGGACTGGCTCAAGATCGCTGTGTCCCCCCGGGCCCGCAACAAGATCCGGCAGTGGTTCAGCCGGGAGCGGCGGGAGGACGCCATAGACACCGGCCGGGACGACCTGGCCAAGGCCCTGCGCAAGGAAGGCCTGCCGGTGCAGCGGCTGGCCAACTCCCCGCTCATGCTCAAGGTCGCCGAAGCGCTCAACTACTCCGATCTCGACGCCCTGCACGCGGCGGTGGGGGAGAGCCACGTGTCGGCCCAGTCGGTGGCCCAGCGGGTCGCCCGGGAGCTGCGCGGTGGCGACCACGAGGACCAGCTGCCGAGTACCGCCCGCCAGCCCCGCCGGGTCAGCCACAAGCGGGGCGTGGGCGTCCACGTCGAGGGCCTCGACGACGTGATGGTCAGGCTGTCCCGCTGCTGCACGCCGGTGCCCGGCGACGAGATAATCGGCTTCGTCACCCGGGGCCGGGGGGTCAGCGTCCACCGCAGCGACTGCGCCAACGCCGCCGCCCTGGCGTCCGACGACGTGGGCCGCATGATCGAGGTCGAGTGGGACCGGGACAGCACCGGCAGCTTCATCGCCGCCGTCGAGCTCAAGGCCCTGGACCGCACCCGCCTCGGGGTGGACGTGTGGAAGGTCATCTCGGACAACCACCTCAACATCCTCCGCAGCGATTCCCTCACCGGGGCCGACCGGGTCAGCCGGATGCGCTTCGAGTTCGAGCTGGCCGACCCGGCCCACCTGGACTCGCTGCTGTCGGCGCTGAAGCGGATCGACTCGGTCTACGACGCCTACCGGGTGCTGCCCAACCGGGGCTGACGAGCCGCCCCTCTGCCGGCGGGGGGTCCGGTCCAGCCGGTCAGGCCAACCGGTCAGGCCCGCCTGTCAGGCGGAGATGGGTTCCAGGGTGAGCGGTGCCGGGTCGGCGGCAGGAAGGTCGCCTTCGAGATGGTCGGCGGCGGCCAGCTCGAACAGCAGCTGGTACCCGAACAGGCCGGGGGCCACCGCCAGGCCCAGATCGTCGGCCCCCGACACCGCACCCAGCAGCCGGGGAGGGGGGCCGCCCCGGCCGAGCACCTCCACCGGCAGGCCCGTGAAAGAACGCCTGGTGACCACCGCCCCGGCACGCCGGACCATCCGCTCGAAGCTCCTCATGGTGAAGAAGCGGAGATGACCCTGGTCGAAGATGCCGCGCCGTTCGTAGTCGAAGCGGCCACTGGCGACCCTCAGACGGGCGTACCAGTGCCCGAAGTTGGGCACGCTGACCAGGATCCGGCCGCCGGGCGCCAGCAGCCGCAGGGTGGACTCCAGCACGGACTGCGGGTCGACGAGGTGCTCGATCACGTCCGCGGCCAGGACGGCATCGAAGCCGTGGCCGACCTCGGCGGGGATGCCGGCGTTGAGATCCGCCCGCACGAACCGGTCCACCCGCCGGTCCACCCCGTCATGGGCCACCGCGTCGACGCCGACCACGTAGTGACCGGCGCGGCGGAGCAGCTCGCCTATCCGGCCGTCACCGCAACCCAGGTCGAGCACGCGCTGCGGCCCGGCCGCCCCGATCCATGCCAGGAGCTGCTGATGCGACGACGACGGCTCGTGCTTCAGCTCGTAGCTCGCGCTGTTGAAAGCCATGTCGCCCGACCCGAACCCGGCCTTGTGCAGGCGGTACCGGGCCAGATCCTGCATGACGTCGGCGGCGTAGCCCACCCCGTTGACGTAGCAGATCTCGTCGCCGTAGTAGGTCGGTATCGGGACCTCCACGATCCGCCGGCGAGCCTCGTGCAGTTGGAGGATGATCTCGGTGTCGAAGTCGAAACCGTCGGAGTTGCGCTCGAAGGGGATCTCGGTGAGCGCCGACACCCGGTACGCCCGGTAGCCGCTGTGCCACTCGCTGAGGCTCATGCCGGTGACGGCGTTGGCGGCCCTCGACAGGATGCGGTTGCCCAGGTACTTGTACAGCGGCATGCCCCCCCTCCGGGCATCGCCCCGAACCATCATGCGGCTACCGAAGACCGCGTCGACGTCGGCGGACCCGAAGGGAGCCAGCACCTCCTCCAGCACCTCCGGGGCGTACTGACCGTCGCCGTGCAGCAGCACGACCACGTCCAGGCCGCGGTCGATGGCCCAGAGATAGGCCGCCTTCTGGTTGCCGCCGTAGCCGAGGTTCCGCTTCCGGCGGATAACCGTCAGTGGAAGGTCACCGAACCTCTGGTAGCGCAGTCCCACCTCGTAGGTGTTGTCGGTACTGGCGTCATCGCACACCACGACCTCTGCGACCTGCTTCCGGAAGGAGTCCGGGATGCGGTCGAGCACCGAGGCCAGGGTGCTCTCGGCGTTGTAGGCCACCACGATCAATCCCACCGTCAAGCGGGGGAATGCATCCACGACCTGCCGGGGGCGGACCGGTGATCCACCGCCCGGGGAGACGTCAGGGCACGCTGACACTGCGGGTCCCCGGCGGCGGCGTCCACTCGAGACCGTAGATTCCGTAGCCGGCCACCACCAGGCTGGCCCCCAGGCGCTCCTGCAGCCGGAGGACCGGGTCCGTGGTGAACACCGGATCACCCACCCCTTGTGTCGAACTGATCACGAAGACCAGCGTCGGCTCCCGGACGGGGAAGGTTGAGCGCTGGGACGCCCCTCCTATCTGATACACGAAAGATCGGGCCGCGAACCGGCCCATGACCCCGTTCACGGCCAGCACCTCGGCGTCGGGGGGGATGGCCCGCTCCAGCCGGGCGAGCTCACCGGCTGCGGGGTCGCTCACCGCCAGCCATTTGGACGGGACCCGGGGGAGCGCCCCGGCGGTGATGGCCACGAAGGCCGCGCCCCACACCACCCCGGCCCCCACGGCCAGCCACCGCCGGCGCTGCCCCTGATCGGACCAGCCGGCGACGACGGTGACGGTCCCGATCAGCACGAAGGGGAGGGCCGGCCAGGACTGGAACGAGGCGCCGGGGGTCAGGAACACCGGGTCCAGGATGAAGATGCTCGGCAGGAAGACCACGGCCGACGGGAACAGGCCCCAGGGCGAGGCCACCCCGATCAGGCCCATCACCGCCACGAAGGCGAACACGATGGGCCAGCGCTGGCCGATCATCTGGCTCAGAGCCATCGGATGCTCCGCCGCTCCGACCAGGACCGAACCCAGACCGACGTGGCGGTGCGTCCCGCTCACGAGGTACCCGTACCACCGCCCCAGGTTCCCGCCGCCCCCGCCGTCGGCGCCCAGCTGGGTCACCAGGAGGAACCAGGCGGCGCCCGCCCCCATCAGCAGGACCGATGTGCGTCGGGTGGCCCGGCAGGTGAAGAAGGTGGCCGCCCCCAGCCCGATGACGTAGAGCGCGGCGGGCGCCACGCACAGGATCGCCCCCACGGCCCAGATCCACACCCTCCGGGTGCGCCCCGACCACATGTCGCGCCCGGCCAGGACGACCAGAAGCGTGGCCAGGGCGTGAGTGTGGAAGTCCACTGCGATGACGTTCCACGCCCACGGGTCGAGGACGAGGACCACGGCCACCCCGAGGCCGAGAACCCGCCTCCATCCCGGCGGCACCGCCGAGCGGTCGAGGATCCTGACCATCCAGTCGAAGGTGACCGCCTCGGTGGCTACGACCGACAGGTCCTGGACCCACAGCAGCACATCAGGATGGGGATGGATCCAGTACAGGGCGGCCAGCGGCCACATCACGAACTCGGAGTTGTTGTGCCAGAAGGTCGTGCCCAGGATGGTCGAGTACGGGTCCAGGTGGCCGTGGGCGATCGACGTCCAGGCCTGGGTGTAGATGGCGAAGTCGTAGGTCTCGGCATAGTGCCGGTACCCGTAGGCGCTGACCAGCAGCATCAGGACCAGCTGGACCACCAGCAGCCCGTACGCCGACCGCCGGACCCACGCCGGTAAGGCGGAGCCCTCCGGCTCCGGTGGCCCCGGACGGTCCTCCCGCCGGCTGGGAGCGGCGGCCGACAGCATCCTCACCCGCTAGAAGGTCGGACCCCGCCGGGAGAACCTGTATAGGCAGATGGAGCCGCCCGCCCCTCCGGTACCCTCGTAGGGCCATGCCAGAGCTACGCAACCCGCCCGGAACGTTCGACGTCATGCCGGCCGAATCGGGGCCGTGGCAGGTGCTGCTCGCCACCTTCGCCCGGGTGGTGTCGGCCGCCGGGTACGGGTTGGTCATCACCCCGACCTTCGAGGACCTGGCCGTCTTCAAGCGGATCGGCGAGGCCACCGACGTGGTCCGCAAGGAGATGTACGACTTCGTCGACAAGGGGAACCGCCACGTGGCTCTCCGGCCGGAGCTGACCGCTTCGGTGGTGCGGGCATTCATCCAGCACCGCCCGACCGTGCCCTGGAAAGCCTGGTACGCCGGGTCGCAGTTCCGCTACGAGAAGCCGCAGGCCGGGCGGTACCGGGAGTTCCACCAGCTGGGGGTGGAGGCATTCGGCAGCGGCGATGCCGACCTCGACGTGGAGGTGGTGGCCCTCGGCTGGGAGTACTACCGGGCCCTGGGGATCACCCGCATCGAGCTGCTGTTGAACTCCCTGGGGGACGGCAACTGCCGCCCCGGCTACCGGCAGATGCTGCTGGACTACCTGCAGGAGCACCGCTCGCAGCTGTGCGACGAGCACCGCGACCGGCTGGAGGAGAACCCGCTGCGGGTCCTCGACTGCAAGAAGGAACCGTGCCGGGCCGTGGTCGCCGGCGCACCCCACCAGGTCGATCACCTCTGCGAGGAGTGTTCCTCCCACTTCGCCCGGGTCAAGGAAGGCCTGGACGCGCTGTCCATACCGTTCACCATCCAGCCGCTGCTGGTGCGCGGCCTCGACTACTACACCCGCACGACCTTCGAGTACGCCGGCACCGGGCTGGAGTCGGCCCAGAACGCCCTGGGCGGCGGCGGCCGCTACGACGGCCTGGTGGCGGCCATGGGCGGGCCGGACACGCCGGGGGTGGGGTTCGCCCTGGGCATGGAGCGCATCCTGCTGGCCCTCGAAGCCGAGTCGGCGATGCCCGGCCCACCGGCCCCCCTGGACGCCTTCGTGGTGGACTTCGCCGGCGGCGCAGCCGCCCGCGACATGACCGCCCGCCTCCGGGCCGCCGGGCTCCGGGTGGACCGGGCTTTCGACAACCGCTCGCCCAAGGCCCAGTTCAAGGCGGCCGACCGCTCCGGGGCCCGACTGGCCCTGATTCTCGGCCCGGACGAGGTGGCGGCCGGCACCGTGGGCATCAAGGATCTGCACAAGGGAGGGGATCAGGTCACCGTCCCCGGCGGGGACCTGCTGGCCCAGATCCAGTCCCGCCTGGGCTGATCCGACCCCTTCGCGCCGCTAGGCTGAGGCGCCTTGGACGCCGTAGCCATCGCCGTCGCCGCCGTATCGGCCGCCGTCATCGTGGTGATGCTGGTCGCCGCTCTGTCGCTGCGCAGCACCGCCCGGGACCTGCGCCTGCTGGTCGAGGAGATGACCGACCACGCCTCGGCGGTGATCGGCGCCGCCGAGGAGACCATCAACCGGGCCCAGGATGAGCTGGCCCGGGTCGACGACCTGATCGGATCGGCCGAGGCCATCACCGAGACGGTGGGCACCGCCTCCCGCCTGGCCCACGCCACGCTCGCCACCCCCCTGATCAAGCTGCTGGCCTTCGGGGCCGGCACGGCCCGGGCCGGACGGCGCCTGCGGGGCGGGGGCCGAGCCGGCACCCTGGACGTGGTCGCCCACGACACCGGCCAGCCGGGCCGGGGGGCCGCCGTCCCGTCCCGGGCCAGGAGGCAGGCCCTGAGGAAGGTCGGCTGATGTTCAAGCGGCTGCGGTGGCTGTCCACCGGTATGGCGGTCGGGCTGGGAAGCTCCTTCTGGCTGCAGCGCAAGATGCGGTCCGCGGCGTCCCGCTACGGCCCCGCCGGCGTGGCCGTGGCCGCCGCCAACCGGGCCCGCGACGCCCTGGAGGAGGGCCGGACCGCCATGCGGGAGCGGGAGGCCGAATTGCGGGCGTCCTCGACCCGTCCGGCGGGTAGTAAGAGCCACACCCGCAGGCCGTAGGCTGGATCCCGACATGGACGCCAATGCGCTGCGCCGCGCCTTCACCCAGTACTTCGTCGACCGGGGCCACGTCGCCGTCCCGTCGGCCGGCCTGATCCCGCACCACCCCCGGGCACCCCTGTTCACCAACGCCGGGATGAACCAGTTCATCCCCTACTTCCTGGGGGAGGAGGCCCCTCCCTACCCGCGGGCGACGAGCATCCAGAAGTGCGTCCGGGTCCGGGGCAAGCACGACGACATCGACCTGATCGGCCGCACCACCCGCCACCTGACCTTCTTCGAGATGCTGGGCAACTTCAGCTTCGGGGACTACTTCAAGGAGCAGGCCATCCCGCTGGCCTGGGAGCTGCTGACCGAGGCCTTCGGCCTCGACGGCGACCGGCTGTGGGTGAGCGTCTACAAGGACGACGACGAGGCGGCCGAGATCTGGCGGACCGCGGTCGGCGTCCCGGCCGAACGCATCCAGCGCATGGACGAGGACAACTTCTGGGAGATGGGGGAGACCGGCCCCTGCGGGCCCTGCTCCGAGATCTACTTCGACCGGGGCCCGGCCTGGGGCGCCGAGGGCGGACCGGCCCACGGCGGCGAGGAGCGCTTCGTCGAGCTCTGGAACCTGGTCTTCATGCAATTCGACCGCCAGGCGGACGGATCCCTCCTCCCGCTGCCGAAGCCCAACATCGACACCGGAGCGGGCCTGGAGAGGATCCTCAGCATCCTCCAGGACGTGCCGGCGGTGTGGGACACCGACGTGCTGCGACCGGTCATCGCCACCGCCGAGAAGCTCACCGGACGCACCTACGGGGCCGAGGACGAGGTGGACGTGGCCCTGCGCATCCTGGCCGACCACGCCCGGTCCATGACCTTCCTGATCGGCGACGGGGTGTTCCCCAGCAACGAGGACCGGGGTTACGTGCTGCGCCGGCTGATCAGACGGGCCGTACGCCAGGCCTACACCCTGGGGGTGGAGAAACCGGTCACCGCCGAGCTGGTCGCGTCGTGCGTGGCGGTGATGGGTGAGGCCTACCCGGAGCTGGCCCGGTCGGCCCAGTTCATCACCGACGTGGCCGGCCGGGAGGAGACCCGGTTCCGGTCCACGCTGCGGTCCGGGTTGTCCATGCTCGAGGCGGAGCTGGAGGAAGGCGCCGACGTGCTACCAGGTGAGGTGGCGTTCCGCCTGCACGACACCCACGGGTTCCCCTTCGAGCTGACCCGCGAGATCGCCGCCGAGCGGGGGGTGGCGGTGGACGAAGCCGGCTTCGAGGGGGCCATGAAGCGCCAGCGGGAGCTGTCCCGCCAGTCCGGCCGCAAGGCCGCCGGGCAGGAGGAGCTGGGCGAGGCGTACCGGTCGATCCTGGAGGAGTTCGGCCCGTCACGGTTCGTCGGCTACAGCGAGCTGCGGTCCAACTCCACCGTCACCTCCGTGCTCGAACGCGAGGACGGCCAGCTGGAGATCTTCCTCGATGTGACCCCGTTCTACGCCGAGGGCGGCGGCCAGGTCGGCGATACCGGTACCGTCGAGACCGAGAGCGGCCGGGCCACCGTGGTCGACACCACCTACGCCCTGCCCGGCCTGGCCCGCCACCTGGCCCGCCTGGACGACGGCGAGATCCGCGCCGGCCAGGCCGCGGTGGCCGCCATCGACGCCGAACGGAGGGCGGCCATCCGGCGCAACCACACCGGCACCCACCTGCTGCACTGGGCCCTGCGCCACGTGCTCGGCGACCATGTCAAGCAGCAGGGATCCCTGGTGGCCCCCGACCGGCTCCGCTTCGACTTCACCCACTACAGCCCGGTACAGGCCGAGGAGGTCGCCGCCATCGAGGACCTCGTCAATGCCGCCGTGCTGGCCGACGAGGACGTCGAGGTCGAGGTCATGAGCAAGCGGGATGCCGACGCCGCCGGGGCCATCGCTTTCTTCGAGGACAAATACGGTGACGAGGTGCGGGTGATCCGGGCCGGCCACGAGTCGCTCGAGCTGTGCGGCGGGACCCACGTGGAGCGGCTCGGCCAGATCGGCCCGGTGGAGATCGTCTCGGAGGGTTCGATCGGCTCCAACCTGCGCCGGATCGAGGCCACCACCGGGACCGCCACGCTCAACCGGCTGCGCCAGGCCGAACACCTGATCGGCGAGACGGCCTCGTTGCTGCGGGCCCGCCCGGACGAGCTGGCCGCCGCGGTGGAGCGCAAGCTCGGCGAGTACCGCGAGTTGGAAGCCCGGCTCAAGAAAGCGGAGCAGGCGGCTCTGGCCGGCCGGGCCGCCTCGCTGGCCGACGGCGCGGCCGACGGGCGGGTCGTGGCCCGGGTCGACGGCCTCGACGGCAACCAGCTGCGGGAACTGGCCGCCCAGGTGCGCCAGGCCGGGGGGTTGCAGACCGTGGTACTCGGCGGCAGCCCGGACGGCTCCAAGGCGGCCCTGGTCGCCCTGGTCGCCAAGGGGGTGACCCCCACCGCGCCGGAACTGATCGCTCCGGCCGCCGCCACCGTCGGCGGGGGAGGAGGAGGCCGTAACCCGGAGCAGGCCCTGGCCGGCGGGCGCGACGCGTCCCGTCTCGACGAGGCCCTCGACCAGGTGCGGCGCCTCCTGGCCGGTTGACCACCGGCGCCGCCCGCCCGCCCCGTCGCGCCGGGCCGGGCCGGCCTCCGGCATGAAGCCGGCCGGCCGGGTACTGGGCCTGGACCTGGGCAGCCGCCGCATCGGGGTGGCGGTGACCGATGCCGCCCGCACGGTGGCGACCGGGGTGACCGCCATCCACCGGGGCGCCGACCGGGTCGCCGACCACGCCGCCATCGCCGCCCTGGCCGCCGAGTACGACGCCGTAGGGGTGGTCGTGGGGGTACCGCTGTCGCTGTCATCGGGACGGGAAGGTCCGGCGGCCCGGCTCATCCTCGAGGAGGTGGACCAGCTACGGTCCGGCCTGGGCCTCGACGTGGACACCATCGACGAGCGTCTGACTACAATTGCCGCGTCCAGCGTGCTGCGGGCTGCAGGTCGGTCCGCCCGGCGCCAGAAGGACGTCGTGGACCAGACCGCGGCCGCCCTGTTGTTGCAGACCTGGATCGACCGCCAAACCAGTTTGAAGAGGGATGACCGTTGACTGAGTACCGGCCCGGCCGCCCAACCGAACGGGAGCCCCGGGGGGGGAGCCGGCCCGCCCACGGTGGCGGTCGGGGCCTGTTCGATCACGAGCAGGCCGACCCGGGCCCGGATCACGACCACCGCGCCGGCGGGCACCCCGACGACGCCTACTACGACGACGACCACGACGGGTACTACGACGACCACGACGGGTACCACGAGGCCGGCTACTACGACGACCACGATGCCGGTTACCACGACGAGCACGGATACGACGGGCACGGGGCCGGCTGGCCCGGGGTGACCGAAAGCGGGGCCCCCTCGTACCGCCGGGCGGGCCGTCCACGCGACCCGGGGCGGGGGAGGAGACGGGGCGTGCGCCGTCACCCGGTGCTGGCCGGCCTGGCGGTCATCGTCATCCTGATCCTGGTCATCGCCGGGGGCGGGTTCCTGTGGGCCGAAGGCCAGATCAACCCCGGCGGCAAGCGGGGCCCGGCCGTGTCGGTGGTCATCCCCAAGGGGGCGTCCACCAGCAGGATCGGCTCCATCCTGGCGTCGGCAGGGGTGATCCACAGCGGCACTCTCTTCGCCTACTACGTACGCCTCCACGGGGACGGACCGCTGTACCCGGGCAGCTACTCCCTGGCCCGCAACTCCCCCTATTCGTCCGCCATCTCCGCCCTCGAAGCGGGGCCCAAGATCCTGACCGAGGACCTGGTCATCCCCGAGGGGTTCACCCTCCGCCAGATCGCCGACAAGGTCGCTACCCTCCCGCACATGGGACTGTCGGCGGCCCGGTTCATGGCCGCCGCCACCGGGGGATCGGTCCGCAGCCCCTACGAACCGGCCGGGGTCAACAACCTGGAGGGGTTGCTGTTCCCCGCCACCTACCAGGTCCGCCAGGGGGAGACCGAGGTGGACATCCTCGAGCAGATGGTCGGAGCGTTCAACGACCGGGCCAGCCAGCTGGGCCTCGACGCGGCGGCCACCAAGCTCGGGTACACCCCCTACCAGGTCGTGACCGTGGCGTCCATCGTGGAACGCGAATCCAAGCTGGCCGCCGACCGGGGCCCGGTGGCCAGCACCATCTACAACCGGCTGAGGATCGGGATGAAGCTCGGCGCGGACTCCACCCAGACCTACTACCTGCGCCTCACCGACCCCACCATCCAGCCGACGCCGGCCCAGCTCGACACCCCCTCGCCGTACAACACCAGGACCGACAAGGGCCTGCCGCCCACCCCGATCGCCAACCCCAGCCTGGCCTCGCTCCAGGCGGCGATCACACCGCCGGCGACGAACTACCTGTACTTCGTGGAGATCAATCCCGACGGCAAGCTCGGCTTCGCCTCCGACTCCCAGGGTTTCGTGGGCCTGCAGCAGCAGTGCCGGGCGGCCAAGCTCTGTTGATCCTCCCGCGCGGCTCCACCCGGGTAGCCGCCGTCATCGGAGATCCCATCCGGCACTCGCTCTCGCCGGTGCTGCACAACGCCGCGTTCGACGCTCTCGGCATCGACTGGGTCTACGTGGCCTTCCGGGTCCGCCGGGGCCAGGCAGGCTCCGCCGTCGAGGCCATGCGCACGCTGGACCTGGGGGGGCTGTCGGTGACCATGCCCCACAAGGCCGAGGCCGCCCGAGCGGTCGACCGGCTGGGCCCGGTCGCCGCCCGGCTCGGGGTGGCCAACACCGTCAGCTGGTCCGGACACGCCGGCGACACCGCCCTGGTGGGCGAGTCCACCGATCCGGGCGGGCTGATCGACGCCCTGGCCGACGACGGTGTCGACCCGGCCGGTCGCTCCTGCGTGGTTCTCGGCGCCGGCGGGGCCGCCCGGGCCGCCACCCTGGCCCTGGCCGACGCCGGGGCCCGGTCGGTCACCGTGGTGGGCCGCCGGGCCGAGGCGGCCCGGGACTGCGCCTTCCTGGCCGGTCGGGCCGGGCGGCCCGTGGAGGGGGCCGACATGGAGGGGCTACGCGATTCGATCACCGACGCCGACGTGGTGGTCAACGCCACCCCGGCCGGTATGGAAGGCCAGCCGCCGCTGCCGTTCGGCCTGGATCCCCGCTGGTTCGGCCCCCACCACTTCGTGGCCGACCTGGTCTACGCCCCGGCCGTGACCGACCTGATGGTCGCCGCCCGGGACCGGGGCGCCACCGCCGTCAACGGCCTGGGCATGCTGATCCACCAGGCGGGGCGGCAGTTGGAGCTGTGGACGGGGCGGCCGGCGCCGCTCGAGGCCATGACGGCGGCCGCCGGAGAAGCGCTGGGCCCCCACCGTCAATAGCCGGTCAAGTCCACCCGCCCCGGAGTCGATGGGAACGGGTGTCGATAGTCGCCAGTCCAGCGGTCGTTGGCTGCGGCCAGCCGTCCGCCACCGCCGCTGAGACCTCACGGGCGTCGGCGCTCGGGAAGCACCGCTCGATCCTGATCGCCGGGCTGGTACCGGCCCTGGCCGCCCTGGCGCTGTCCGCCTACGTGCTGCACCTGCCCAACGTGCTGTACGGCGTGCACGAGTACGACGACGGGGTGTACCTGGGGGCGGCGCTGCGCCTGGTGCACGGTGCGGTGCCCTACCGGGACTTCGTGGTCGTCCATCCCCCCGGCATCGTGGTCCTGATGGCCCCCCTGGCCGCCCTGGGG
>DASSZD010000158.1:0-19298 GCA_035702985.1 Acidimicrobiales bacterium | reverse complement strand
CGTCCCGGCCCGGGGTGTTCGTCTGCGGCGACGCCGGTCGGGGCCAGAGCCTCATCGTGTGGGCCATCGCCGAGGGCCGCTCGGCGGCCATGCACGTGGACCGGTACCTGACTGGGTCCACCCTCCTGCCGGCGCCGCTGCCGAACGGCTAGTTGCCGGTTCGGTGTGGCCCCGGTGCGGGGACGGCTAGCGTCCCGTTCGGTGGGGGCCCGGTACCGGGGCGTCCCGTTCGGTGGGGGCCCGGTACCGGGGCGTCCCGTACGGCCGTGGCTGGGGCACGGGCGGGCCGGGCGGGGGCGGGTCCGCCGCGGTCGGTGGCCGGTCGGTGGCCGGTCGGTGGCCGGTCGCCCCTCTGGGGATGGTCGGCTGCAGCCCCCGTGGTGGCGATAGCCTGGATGGGTGGAGATGGACCAGCCAGAGCGCTCCGAGCACTCCCACCGGGAGGATGGCGAGCCCGGGGCAGCCGCCGCGGCGCCGGCGGATACCGGCGACGGCACCGGCGGGACGGCGCCGGGGTGGGAGGACGGATGGGCGGGGGACCCCAATTCGGGCGATCCTCACACGGCTCTGCCCCCCAAGGTGGAGGCGTGGCGCAAGCGCAGCGCCGCCGGTGCCATCCTCACCGGGTTCGCCCTGGGCCTGCAGCAGGCCCTGGAGACCAAGCGGGAAGACCCGTCCATCGTCGTGCAGACCTCCGGAGAGCCACCCGACGACCTGCCGGTGGAGGCGGATTTCGAGTACGGCCGGCCCCGCCAGAGCGTGGTCAACATCCGGCCCTGGCTCCTGACCGACCGTGACAAGGACGCCGACGATCCCGCCGGCGACGCCTGACCGCGATGGGTCTCTTCTCCCGCCGGTCCCCGGTCGCTGACGAGGTCGAGGTCGACAGCCCTTCCTCCGCCTCCCGTTTCTCCTCCCTGTGGTCCCGTCCGGCCGGCGCCGGGAGCGGCCGCGCCGCCCGCGAGCCGGACCCGGTGGTGGATGGGACGCCGGCCGACGGACTCAAGCCGTCTGCGATGCGGGGATCGGAACCGCTCTACGGATACGTCGTCGGGCTGGAACTGCTCGTCGTGGCCATCCTCAACCTGACCATCACCCACGGCAAGGGTGCTCCGACCCACCCGCCGACCACGCTGGCCGCCGTGGGCGTGGCCGCCTCTATCGCCTTCTTCGCGGTCATCCAGACCAGGAACCGCATGGCGGCCGGGTTCGGCGCCATCGTGGCCGCCTTCTTCGTGACCCTCCCCCCGGTCCCGAACAGCATGGCCATCGCCCACATCTTCGCCCTGGTCGTTCCCATGGCGTACGGGCTCATCATCACCCAGCGGCAACGGCGGGCCACGCCCAAGCTGGCCCGGCGCGGGGCCGCCCCTCGTGGGGCGTCGTCCAGCGGCAAGGGCTCGGGGCGGGCCGGGGCCCGAGGGGCGGCCGGGACCGCGCCGGCGGGCCGGCGGGGCCGGCGGGGCAAGGGGCAGGAGCCGGTCAGCGGCCCCCGGCCCAACGCCCGCTACACGCCCCCCAAGTCGAAGCGCCCGACCTCCAAGTAGCAGGCCCGGGTGCCGGGCCCCAGGTGCCGGGTCTCGGGGGCTGGGTGCAGGGCCCCAGGTGCCGGGTCCCGGGGGCTGCTCCCGCCACCGGTTGACACGGATCGGGGTGTGCGCCATCCGAACTGGTGACAGGACTTGCTTCTGGTGACATGAAGCGACATGGGATGTCGTGTTCTGTCCCCAGAATGATGCTCGTGTCACCAGTTGCGCAGTCGCCGGCTGGCCGCAGCCCGCCGGCTCATCACCACCCGGCGACCGACCACCCACACCGCCGGCTCATCACCACCCGGCGAGCCACCACCCAGCCCTCCCGGCTCATCATCACCCGGCGACCCCACCGTCGACCCACCGGCGACCCACCGGCGACTCCTCCCACGTCACCACCCCGACAGTCGACACCACCCCGACAGTCGACACCACTCCGGCGGCGACCCCGACCAGGCCCGCCCGCCCCGACCCCAGGGGCCGGCCGGCGGCCTACCCCGCCGGTAGGAGCGCCGACCTGAGGAACCCCAGCAGGGCCTGCCGCTGGCGCACCATGGACCGGGCGGTGGGCTCGACCCCGAGGGCCCGCAGGACCTCCACCTCGGTGGCCACCCCCACCACGCTGGAGTAGGCCATCAGCAGGAGCAGCCGGGCGTCCTGCGAGCGCAGCTCCCCCCGGACCATGGCGTCCTCCAGAAAACGGGTGGCCCCGTCGATCAACGGGCCCAGCATTACGGCGAAGCGGGTGGCGCTGGGCGGGCCCAGCCGGCTCACCTCCCGCACCAGGCCCAGCAGCTCCGGCCGGCGGGCCGCCAAGCGGAACACCGCCCGTACCACCGCCCTCACCCGCGCCCAGGCCGGCCCCGGGCCGGGCGACGCCAGCGACAGGACCCCGGTCAGCTCGAGAGCGGCCTGGTCCACCACCGCCTCCAGCAGGGCCTCCTTGGAGGGGAAGTAATAGAGGATGGTCTGCTTCCGCACCCCCAGCTCGCCGGCCACCGCGTCGAGGGAGGTGACGTCGTAACCGCGCCGGCCGAAGGCGGTGAGGGCGGCGTCGACCACCCGGTCCCGGGTGCCGCCCGGGGCCCTCTCCGGTCCGGAGCCCGAATTCGCCGGAGTGTTCATTCCCGCCCTCACTTACCATATGGTAGACAGGGTTGATGCTGCGCGAGGCCCTCGCGGGTAAACGGATCGCCATCACCGGAGGCACCGGGTTCCTCGGCACCGCTCTCATCGAGCGGTTGCTGCGCTCGGTGCCCGACTGCGAGGTCGCTCTCCTGGTGCGGCCTGGCCGGCGCGGCCCGGCCGACCGGGTGCGCCGGGAGATCCTGCGGAACAACTGCTTCGACCGCCTCCGCCGGGAGCTGGGTGACGGGTTCGACCCGATGGTCGAGCGCCGGCTGCGGGTCATGGCGGGCGATGTGGGCGTCGACGGCCTGGGACTGGACGCCGAGGGGGAGGCCACCCTCGCCTCCTGCGACGTGGTCATCCATTCGGCCGCCACCGTGAGCTTCGACTCCCCTCTGGACTCCGCCGTGGAGATCAACCTGCTGGGCCCCACCCGGGTGGCCGAGACCCTGCTGCGCCTGGCCGAGACGAGGCCGGCGGACCGGCCCAAACCCCACCTCATTGCCGTCTCCACCGCCTACGTGGCCGGCAGCCGCCGGGGTCTGGCCCCCGAGGCCCCCCTTCCCGACACCCCCTGGTCCACCGAGCTCGACTGGAAGCCTGAGGTGGCGGCGGCCCGCCGGGCCCGGGCCGACGCCGACGCCGAGAGCCGGGACCCCAAGATGCTGGCCCGGTTCCAGCGCCAGGCCCGCCGGGAGCTGGGGGCGGCGGGCACGCCCCTGCTGGCCGCCCGGTCCGAGAAGTTCCGCCAGGAGTGGGTCAACGACCGCATGGTCGAGGTGGGCAAGGCCCGGGCCCAGGGTCTGGGCTGGCCGGACGCCTACGCCTACACCAAGGCCCTCGGCGAGCGGGCCCTGCTCGAGTCCCGCCGGGACCTGCCGCTCAGCATCGTGCGGCCGTCGATCATCGAGTCGGCCCTGGCCGAACCGGTCCCGGGGTGGATCCGGGGGTTCCGCATGGCCGATCCGGTCATCATCTCCTACGCCAAGGGCCTGCTCAAGGAGTTCCCCGGCGTCCCCGAGGGGGTGATCGACGTGATCCCCGTCGACCTGGTGGTCGCCTCCATCGTGGCGGTGGCCGCCCGCGGCCCGCTCGACCACCCCGACGTGTTCCACTCGGCGTCGGGCGCCCGCAATCCGTTGCGGTACCGGCAGCTGGTGGAGCTGGTACGGGCCTGGTTCCTGGAGCACCCCCTGGCCGACAGCCAGGACCAGCCGATCACCGTGCCCGAATGGTCCTTCCCCGGCCGGCGCCGGGTGCAGAAGCAGCTGACCCGGGCGTCGAAGGCCATCGACACCGCCGAGAGAGGTCTGCGGTCACTGCCTCTACGGGGGCGTCAGGCGGATCTCAGCGCCCGGTTGGAGGAGCGGCGCGACGAGGTGGGCCGGGCGTTGTCGTACGTCGAGCTGTACGGCGCCTACACCGAGACCGAGGCCATCTTCTCGGTGGACCGACTGCTCGAGCTGCACCGCCAGATGCCTGAGGACGACCGGGCCGAGTTCAACCTGGACCCGGCCGTCATCGAGTGGCCCCACTTCTGCCACAACGTCTACCTCCCGTCGGTGGTCGCCCACGCCCGGGTCCGCCTGGCCAACCCGGGGGGCGAGACCAAGAAGCGTGGCGGCGCCACCGGCCTGAGCCGGGAGGAGCGGGGCCGGCGGGCCGTGCTGTCCCCGGACCGGCACCTGGCGGTGTTCGACCTGGAGAACACCCTCATCGCGTCCAACGTGGTGGACTCCTACTCCTATCTGGCCACCCGCCGCCAGGACGACCAGGAGCGGGTGGGCTTCGTGCTGCGCACCATGAAGGAGGCCCCCCGGCTGCTGGCCCTGGACCGGGCCGACCGCAGCGATTTCCTCCGCTACTTCTACCGCCGCTACGACGGAGCGCCGGTGGAGCGGCTGGAGCGGGACAGCTGGGAGATGTTCAGCAATCTGGTGCTCACCAAGTCCTTCCCGGCCGGTATCCGGCGGGTCCGCGAGCACCGGGCCCTGGGTCACAAGACGCTTCTGATCACCGGGGCCCTGGACGTGGTCATCGAACCGTTGCGGCCCCTCTTCGACGAGGTGGTGTGCGCCAGGCTCGGACAAAGAGCCGGCCGGTTCACCGGCGAGCTGGTCGAGGCCCCGCCGACCGGTGAGGCCAGGGCCCTGATCATGGCCGACTACGCCCGGGCCAACAACCTGGACCTGGAGCAGGCGGTGGCCTACGCCGACTCGGCCAGCGACCTGCCCATGCTCGAGGCGGCCGGCCACCCGGTGGCGGTCAACCCCGAGACCAAGCTGGCCGCCATCGCCCGGAAGCGGGGATGGCACGTGGAGCACTGGCCCAAGGCCGAGGGTGGGCCCCGGCCCCTGCTGCCGATCGGGCCGAGGCGATGAGGGCTCTCCAGATCGAGCGGTCGCTCCCCCGCTTCGCCGCCGCCCGGGTGGCTGGGCGGCCGGCCCCGCTGCGGTTGGCCGAGGTGGAGGTACCGGAGCTGCCCGGCCCGGACTGGGAGCTGGTGCGACCCCGCCTGTCGGGCATATGCGGCAGCGACCTGGCCACCGTGTCGGGCCGGTCGTCGCGGTGGTTCGAGCCCATCGTGAGCTTCCCGTTCGTGCCCGGCCACGAGGTGGTGGCCGACACCGCCGACGGGCGCCGGGTGGTGGTGGAGCCGGTGCTGCACTGCCGCATCCGGGGTGTCGAGCCGCCCTGCCCGGCCTGCGCCGCCGGGCGGACCAACCACTGCGAGCGGCTGGTGGCCGGCCATCTGGGCCCCGGCCTGCAGACCGGTTACTGCTGCGACACCGGAGGCGGGTGGTCCCTGGCGCTGGCCGCCCACCGGGACCAGCTGCACGCCATCCCGGCCGGCTGGAGCGACGAGGCGGCGGTGATGGTCGAGCCCACCGCCTGCGCCGTGCACGCCGCGCTGCTCCCGCCCGAGTCGGCCGGCGGCCGGGCGGTGGTGATCGGAGCGGGGACCATCGGACTGGCCACCATCGCCGCCGTGCACCGCCTCCGCGACGACATCACCGCGCTGATAGCCGTGGCCAAGCATCCCGACCAGCGCCGCCTGGCCCGTGAGCTCGGCGCCACGACGGTCGTCGAGCCGGGCGAGATCCGCCGGGCCGTGCGGCGGGCCACCGGGTCGTGGATGCTCGACAACGGCCAGCTCACCGGTGGGGCGGACCTGGTCTACGACTGCGTGGGTTCCCCCGAGTCGATCGCCGAGGCCCTGGCCGTGGCCGCCCCGGGCGCCACGGTGGTGCTGGCCGGCATGCCCGGTCACACCGGCATCGACCTGACCCCCCTGTGGCAGCGGGAGATCCGCCTGGCCGGCGCCTACGCCTACGGTCCCGAACCGGCCCGGGGCGGCCGGCACAGCTTCGACCTGGCCATGGACGTGGTCGACGCCGCTGGACTGGAACGGCTGGTGTCGGCCGCCTACCCCCTGGACCGCTACACCGAGGCCATAGACCACGCCGGCTCCGCCGGCCGGCGCGGCGCTGCCAAGATCGTGTTCGACCTTCGCAACGAGAAGAGAAGATAGCTATGCCCCGTCCCGGATTCGTTCTCGAAGTGGACCGCTCCACCCCGCCGATCCTGACCTGGCACGGGGAGGGATTCCGCCTGGAGCGACTGCCCGCCGGCCGGTCCCGGGTCATCTACGCCCCCGAGCCGGTGAAGCCGCTGGAGGACCCCGACGAGGCCATCCGCCACGCCCTGCTCAACCCCCTGGGGGATTCCGAGCCCCTGCCCGAGCTGCTGTTCCCGGGCATGCGCCTGACCATCGCCTTCGACGACATCTCCCTGCCCCTCCCGCCCATGCGCCGGCCGGACAACCGCCAGCGGGTCATGGAGGCGGTGCTCGACATGGCCGCCGCGGCCGGCGTCGATGACGTGGTGCTGATCTGCGCCCTGGCCCTGCACCGCCGGATGACCGAGGCGGAGCTGCGCCACGCCGTCGGCGACCGGGTCTACGACGCTTTCGCACCCTCCGGCCGCCTGCTCCAGCACGACGCCGAAGACCCCGACGGGCTGGTCCACCTGGGTGTCACGGACCATGGCGAGGACGTGGAGATCAACAAGCGGGCCGCCGAGTCGGACCTGCTGGTCTACGTGAACATCAACCTGGTGGCCATGGACGGCGGGCACAAGAGCGTGGCCACCGGCCTGGCCAGCTACCGCAGCCTCCGCCACCACCACAACGTGCGGACCATGCGCCACAGCCGGTCTTTCATGGACCAGGAACGCTCCGAGCTGCACTCCTCGAACTGGCGGATGGGCCGGCTGATCGCCGCCTCGGGGGTCAAGGTCTTCCAGATCGAGACCACCCTCAACAACGACACCTTCCCCGAGCAGATGGCGTTCCTCCAGAAGCGGGAGTGGGAGTGGACCACCCGGGACCGGGCCGCCTACGTGGCCACCAACAAGAGCCTCTCGCTCACCCCGCCCCGGGTGGCCCGGGGGATCTTCCAGTCCATCAAGGCCCCCCACGCCATGACCTCGGTACACGCCGGGGAGGTGGAGGCGGTGCACCGGGCCACCACCGAGATGGTCTACCGCCAGCAGCTCGTGCCGGTGGAAGGCCAGACCGACATCGCGGTGTTCGGGCTCCCCCACCTGTGCCCCTACAACGTCAACTCGATCATGAACCCGATCCTGGTGATGTGCATGGGCCTGGGCTACCTGTTCAACCTGTACCGGGGCCGGCCGGTGGTGCGGGAGGGTGGCGTGGCCATCCTGTCCCACCCCACCCCGTGGGCGTTCCATCCGGTTCACCACCCCTCCTACATCGACTTCTTCGAGGAGGTGCTGGCCGACACCACCGACCCGGTGGAGATCGAGAAGAACTACGAGGAGCGCTTCGCCACCGACGAGTGGTACCGGCACCTTTACCGCACCAGTCACGCCTACCACGGCGTGCACCCTTTCTACATGTGGTATTGGGGATCCCATGCCCTGGAGCACCTGGGCCGGGTCATCATCGTGGGCGGCGACACCCGGGCGGTCCGCCGGCTGGGCTTCTCGCCGGCCAGCACCCTCAACGACGCCCTGGAGATGGCCAGCGACGTGGTCGGGCGCGACGCCACCATCACCCACCTGCACTGCCCGCCGATCATGATCGCGGACGTGCACTGACCATGGCCGAACCGGGCTTCCGCCAGGCCGCCCTACCGGGCGGCGCCGAGCCCCGCCGGCGCCTGCCGGTGTCCCCCGGCGCGGTGAAGGCGGCGGCGTCGGTCGCCCGCCGCCGGCTGAGGGTGCCCGACGCCTTCCCGCTGGCCCCGCCCACCTGGCCGGGCACGGTGGAGCGGCCGCCCGCGGAGAAGACCCTCGGGGTCCACTACGACAGCGACTGGGCCCGCACCCCGGCGGCCCGGTTGGGCCGGGCCCTGGTCCAGGATCTGGTGTCGGCGCCGGCTGTACGGGCCCTGGCCCACCCCGAGGTACGAGGCCTGGACCGCATAGCCCATCTGGACGAGCCGGTCATCTTCGCCGCCAACCACGCCAGCCATCTGGACGCCCCGCTGCTGGTGTCGGTGATACCGGAGCGGTGGCGCCGGGAGCTGTTCGTGGCCGGGGCGGCCGACTACTTCTTCGACACCCGGGTCAAGGCGACCGCCTTCGCCTTCCTCCTCAACACGGTCCCCATCGAGCGCCAGCGGGTGTCGCGCGACTCGGTCAACCGGGTGTCGGAGCTGCTGGCCGACGGGTGGAGCATGCTGATCTTCCCCGAGGGGGGGCGCAGTCCCGACGGGTGGGGGCAGCCGCACCAGGCCGGTCCGGCCTGGATGGCCGCCCGGGCCGGGCGGCCCATCGTGCCCGTACACGTCGAGGGCACGGGACGGATCCTGGCCAAGGGGTCACGGAAGCTCCGGCCCGGGCGCAGCACCGTGAACTTCGGCCGGCCCCTGCAGCCGGGGCAGGACCGGCGGGCCCTGGCCTCGGAGCTGGAGGCGGCCATCGCCGCCCTCGCCGACGAGGTCGGATCCGACTGGTACACCGCCCGGCGGCGGGCCGCCGCCGGTACCACCCCACCCCTGACCGGGCCGGACGCGGCCGGATGGCGGCGGGCGTGGGCGCTGGGCGAACGGGACGGGTCGGCCCGGCGCCGGGGCCGCTCGGAGCGCTGGCCCCGCTGATCAGGCGGCGGCACCCTCCCGGTCCCGCCACGCCCACCATACGGCCGCACCGGCCACGGCCAGGGTGCCCAGGCGGCCGATGATGCCGGCGAAGGCGGCGTCGATGCCGTTGCCGAAGTCGGCCAGCTCCACCAGGATCCCGAGCCCGGCGGCCACCGCCACGATGGCGGCGGCGGCCAGGATGCCCAGGCCGCAGGCGTCGGCCAGAGGGGACCGGGCCGGCCCGTGCAGGCGCCGCCCGGTGGCCTGCACCGCCACCCCCAGGAGCAGGATGGCCGCCCATTCCAGGGATCCGGGGCCGAACAGGTCGAGCAGCCGGCCCTGAGCGGTCAGACCGGGCTGGTGGCGGACCGCCGCCAGCACCGCATCGAACCAGGCGGCCACGAAGGCGACCAGGATGCCGGCGACGGCCAGCACCCACACCGGCTCACCCCGCAGCCTGGTGAGGTCGACGTTCCACCCCGACCCGGACCTGCGGGACCCGGGCCGGCCGGGGCCGCCGGGTGGATGGGCCGCCGGGGCGTCCTGGACGGGGACGCCGGGATCCTGGCCGGGAGGCGGCGGAGGCGGCCCGGCCACCCACGGGCCGGCGTCGCCGGGGGCGCTCCCCGGTCCGGCCTCGCCGGGGGCGCTTTCCGGGCCGGCGTCGCCGGGCACGCTCCCCGGTCCGGCCTCGCCGGGGACGGACCCCGGGCCGACCGGGCCCGGGCCGACCGGGCCCAGAGGGGCCGATCCGCCGGGGATGGGGCCGGGGTGGCCGCCGACCCCGGTCTGGTCGGGGGTCCCGGCGCCGGGCAGGATCTCGGTGGGATCAGTCATCTCGTCCCTCGTGCCATCCGGGGGGCATGGCCCGGGCCAGCTCCTCGGGGGTCGGTACCCGCCGCAGGCGGCCCTCCGGGGGCAGCAGGTCGACGATGGCGGACATGATCCGCTCGGTGTCCGCCTCGAAGTCCTCTCCGGACAGCCCGTGGATGGCCGGGCCGACACGGACCGGGATGCGGGGCGGGCGGACGACCTTGGTGACCTTGGGCAGACGCGACGACCGGGGCCATACCTGCTCTGTACCCCAGACCGCGAGCGGTATTACCGGTGCCCCGGTGGCCGCCGCCAGCCGGGCCGCTCCGGTCTTGCCCCGCAGCACCGGGTCGAAGAACTCCTGACCGCGGGGAATGGTGCCCTGGGGGGCGATGATGAGCAGCTCGCCCCGGCGGAGGGCCTCCTCGGCCTGCTGGAACGCCGCCCGTCCCGAGACCTTCCGGTCGACGCAGATGGCGCCTCCCGCCTTCATCAACGAGCCGATGACCGGGGCGTCGAACAGTTCCTTCTTGGCCAGCCCCCGGGGGTTGCGGCCGGCCTCGAACACCGCCAGCCCGTAGGCCACCGGGTCGAAGTAGCTGCGGTGGTTGGCCACCACGATGGCCGGACCCTCCCGCGGGATGTGCTCCGTGCCCCGGATGTCGAAGCGGGCCAGTGGTACCGACATCTGCTGCATGGTGAGGCGCAGCACGTCCATGGGTTCGACCCCGAGCAGCTTGGGCACCCCCGCCGGGCTGTCCATGTGCACCACTGGCCACCGCCGCAGGGTGGCCAACGCCTGGAGCCGGAGGTCCGGGTTGACGGCGGTCGGTTGGCCCACGGCCGAGAGCAGCGGGATGTCGTAGAAGCTGTCCGAGTAGGCGGCGCTGTGGCGCAGGTCGATCCCTGCCGTGGCGGCCCAGGACCGTACCGCCCGCAGCTTCCCGGCGGCCCACACGAACGGACCTTCCAGGCGGCCGTTGTAGCGCTCGATGCCGGCCCCGTCCACGGTGGTGGCGTAGCGGGTGGCCACCACGGCATCGAAGCCCATCCGCTCGGCGAACGGGCCCACCAGATGGCGGGGGGTGGTGGTGGCCAGCACCAGCGTCCGGCCGGCCTGCCTGTGCTGCTCCAGGAGCGGGCGCACGTAGGGCAGGACCAGCTCCTCGAGCCGCTCGGCGGCCCGCTTGGCGGCCAGTCCGACCTGGGCCACGGCCCATCCCCGGGAGGCGAAGGCGGCGGCCCGGGCCAGGGCCATGGACGGCACCGTCTCCCCGAAGGCGTCGTAGAAGCCGAGGATCACCGACTGGCCGGGCACGCTCTCGCGTCCCACCAGCCCGGCCTCGAAGAAGGCGGCGTTGATGGCCGGGGTGCTCGAAGTTCGGAGCAGCGTCCGGTCCAGGTCGAATATGGCGGCGGAGCGAGCCATGACCGGACAGAAGCTACAGCCTCCGCCCCGGCCCGCCGGACAACGGCCGCCTGCGGGCGGCGGTTCCGGGGCCGTGACGCGTCGAAGGGCCCAGCCGGGGGGGATGGCTGGGCCCTTCGGGATCGCCGCCACGCCGAGGGGGGATGTAGCGCAGCGGCCTTCTTGAATATACCATCGGCCGGCCCAAAATATCTCTTGAGCAGGTTTCGGAGATAGCTTCCATCTGTGCTAACGATGTAAGGTCATGGAGCTGCGGCAACTTCAGGCGCTGGTCGCCATAGCCGACCACGGCAGCTTCTCGGCGGCCGCCACCGCCCTGCAGACGGTGCAGTCCAACGTGTCCAGCCACATCGCCCGGCTGGAGCGGGAGCTGGGCGTGCAGCTGGTGGACCGCCAGGGCGGACGGTTGACCGAGGAGGGCACCGCCGTCCTCGAGCGGGCCCGCCGAGTGGCGGCCGAGGTGGAGGCGGCCGTCGCCGACGTGGCCGCTTTCCGGCACGAGATCACCGGTACGGCGCGCATCGGCATGATCGGGACCACCGCCCGGTGGCTGGCGCCGCTTCTGCTCGACCGGATGGCCGGGGTGCATCCGAAGGTGCGACTGCTCATCGGCGACGGGACGTCGGCCACCCTGGAGCCCCTGCTGGTCGCCGGTTCCATCGACGCCGCCGTGGTCAACCTGCCCCAGAGCAGCCCCGACCTGGTCGAGAGGCCCCTGTTCGACGAGGACCTGGTCCTGGTGGTCCCCGAGGGGCACCCCTTGGCCGGGCGGGAGTCGGTGACCCTGAAGGAGCTCGACGGCATCCGGCTGCTGCTGCCGGCTCCCGGTACCAGCTTCCGCAAGGAGATCGATCAGGCCGGCCGGGCCGCCGGGGTCACTCTGACCCCCCGGGCCGAGCTCGACGGGGTCCGCTTGATCGCCTCGCTGACCCTCCGCGGCTACGGGCCGGCCATCCTGCCGGCGACCGGGGCGTCCGAGGGCCGGGGGTTCCACCAGATCCGGGTGACCGGCCTTCCGCGCCGCACGGTCGGCCTGGCGCTGCGCCGGCGGGGCCGCCCCAGCGCGCCGGCCCGGGCCATGCTCGAGGTCCTCGACCGGGTGGTGGCCGCCAACCTGCAGCCCGGCCTCGGCCTGCACCTCCCGTCGGGGTGATGGCCCTTCCCTACGAGGCCGCCCGGAGGGCCTGATCCAGGTCCTCCAGCAGGTCATCGATGTGCTCCAGGCCGACGGACAGCCGGACCATCTCCGGGGGGATACCGGCGGCCGCCAGTTCGTCGGGGGTGAGCTGGCGGTGCGTGGTGGAAGCCGAGTGGCTGACCAGGGACTTGGCGTCGCCCAGGTTGACCAGCCGCTTGAACAGCTTCACGGAGTCGAAGAACCTGATACTGGCGTCGTACCCGCCGACCGGACCGAAGGTCACTATCGGGGGCACGCGGCCCTTCAGGTACTTGACCGCCAGCTGATGGTGGGGATGGTCCGGGAAGCCGCTGAAGCCGACCCAGTCCACCCGGGGATCCCCGGCCAGCCACTCCGCCACCTTGCGGGCGTTGTACTCGTGGCGCTCCAGGCGGACGGCCAGGGTCTCCAGTCCCTGCAGCAGCATGAACGCGTTGAACGGCGACAGGGTGGCGCCGGTGTTCCGCAACGGGACGCTGCGGGCCCGCACGGCGAAGGCCCTGGTCGGGAACTCCTCGGCGAACACCACCCCGTGGAACGCCGGTTCCGGCTCGTTGAACATCGGGAAGCGGCGCGGGTGCTCGCCCCACGGGAACGAGCCACCGTCGATGATGGCCCCGCCCAGGGTGGTCCCGTGGCCGCCCACCAGCTTGGTGAGCGAATGGACCACCACGTCGGCGCCGTGCTCGAACGGCTTGAGCATCATCGGGGTGGCCACGGTGTTGTCCACGATGAGCGGCACCCCGCGCTGGTGGGCGGCGGCGGCGACCGCCTCCAGGTCCACCACGTTGCCCGCCGGGTTGCCGATGGTCTCGCAGAACACCGCACAGGTGTCGTCGTCGATCAGGCGGGCCAGCGACTCGGCCCGGTCGTCCACGGCGAAGCGGCCTTCGATACCGAAGCGGGGCAGGACGTGGGCCAGGTACGTGTAGGTGGCGCCGTACAGCTGCGGGGCGACCACCACGTTGCGCCCGGCGGCGGCCACGTTGAGAAGGGCGTAGCTCACCGCCGCCGTGCCAGAGGCGACGACCAGGGCGGCGGTGCCGCCCTCCAGCCGGGCCAGCCGCTTCTCCAGGACGTCATTGGTGGGATTGTTGATCCGGTTGTAGTGGAAGCCCGGGATCTCCAGGTCGAACACGCCGCCGGCGTGCTGGGCGTCCACGAAGTCGTGGGCCACCGTCTGGTAGATGGGCACGGCCACCGCCCGGGTGCCGTCGGCTTCGTAGCCGCCGTGGATGGCTATCGTCTCGTCCCGCACGGCTAGCTCGCCACCGCGTCGGTCGGATAGGTGTGGATGGGCTCGGGGTGGTCGACGCCTCTGCCCGCAGCGTATGTGAACACCTCCCGACGGTACTCCGGCCGAGGGGGCCGGGACCGGAGCCCCGCCCGGGCCGGAAGTTGCTGCCGATCCGGGAAACGCTGCAATGCGGACCTGGCCCGGAGGTGGCAGCATCTCCGCCGTGGGGGGCACAGGACCGGAGGACGTGGCGGAGTCGCCAGCCCTGGCAGCGCGACCGGCAGATGCCGGCCCGCGACGCGGGTCGACATGGCCCGGCGCGACCGCCGAGCGGGCCGTGCCGGTGGTCTCCGCGGTGGCGGCCGCGGTGGCGGCGGCTCTGGCCGGCTGCCACCCCACCGGTTCGGCCGTCCCGGACCTCGTCTACCCGGCGCTGCTCGCCGCCCTCTTCACCCTGGCCGCCCCCCTGGCTCCGCGCGCCGTGATGCTGGTGGTGGCGGCGGCCGTCGTGGCCCCCAGCCGGGGGTGGCTCCTGATCCCGGCCGGTGCCGCTCTCCTGGGGGCTTTCGGCGCCGTCATCCCCCGCCGGTCGCCGCCGTGGGCGGCGGCGCTGATCGGGGCGGTGGACATCGAGGTGGTGCTGCGCTGGCCGTCGATCGGTTTTCAGGGGCTCACCGCCCTGCTGGCCGCAGCGGTCGTCCTGGCCGTCCTGGTCAGCGCCTTGATCACCCTCCCGGCCCGCCACAGGAGACCGGCCCTGTGGGCGGGGGCGGGGGTGGTGGCCGGAGCTCTGGTCCTCGGCGTCCCGGCCCTGGTGGCCATCGGGTTGGCCCGGCCCTCGGTCGAGGGGGGTGCCACCGCGGCCCGCACCGCCATCTCCGACCTGCAGGCGGTCAGGTCGGGTGCCGCCCAGTCGGATCTCCGCCGGGCTGAGACCGCCTTCGCGGCGGCCCACCGGCTCGCCGGCGCATGGTGGACGGCGGGGGCCGATCTGGTTCCGGTACTGGCCCAGCAGCACCGGGCGGTGGCGGATCTGACCGGGGCCGGGCAGCGCCTCTCCGTGACCGGGGTCCGCGACGCCGGCGCCATCGACTTCCACGATCTCAAAGGCACGGCCGGGGGTATCAACCTGGCTGCGGTAGAGGCCCTTCAGCGTCCGGTCGATGAGATGGCGGCCGCGACGACCGACACGCTGGCCGTGGCTCAGCATGTCCGCTCCGGCTGGCTCCTGCCCCAGATCGCGGCGCCCCTCGACCGGTTCAGTACCGAACTGGCCAAGGAGAGCCGGACCCTCAGCCTGGCCGACCAGGCGGTCCACCAGGTTCCCGGCCTGCTCGGCGCCGACGGGCCGCGCCGGTACCTGGTGGCGTTCATGACCCCCGCCGAGACCCGCGGGCTGGGTGGCTTCCTCGGCGCCTACGCCGAGCTGTCGGTGGCCGGGGGCAGGATCAGCGTGGTCCGCAGCGGACTCCCCAACGCCCTGGTGAACCCCGGCCACCCGCCCCACCTGACCGGGCCGGCGGACTACCTGGCCCGGTACGGGGCGTTCAAACCCCAGCTGCACCTGGAGGACGTCACCTACTCCCCCGACTTCCAGGCCGACGCCCGGGTCCTGGCCGACCTGTACCCCCAGGTCGGGGGGGACCACGTCGACGGGGTGCTCATCCTCGACCCCTACAGCCTGGCCGCCCTGCTCCGCTTCACCGGGCCCATCCAGGTGTCCGGCTTCCCGGTCGCCCTGGACGCGTCCAACGCCGCGGACATCCTGATCCGCCAGCAGTACATTTTCACCCCCCCGGGCGACGAGAGTGCCCGGCACCAACTGCTGCAGACCGCCCTCACCGTCGGCTTCAAGCGGCTCATGTCCATCCCGCTGCCCTCACCTCGGGTCCTGGCCGACACGCTCGGCCCGGAAGTCCGCCAGGGACGGCTGCTGTTCTGGACCACCGCCCCGTCCTACCACCCGTTCCTGAACCGTCTCGGGGTGGACGGCGACTTCCCGCCCGTACCAGCCCACGGCAGCCTGCTGGCCGTGACGCTGGCCAATGCCGGGAACAACAAGCTCGACGCCTATCTCTCCGAGAACACCGCCGACCACCTGACCTACGACCCGTCCACCGGCGCGGTGCAGGAGCAGGTCAGCCTGACCCTGCACAACAGCGGTTCGGCGACGCTGCCCCAGTACGTGGCCGGCAGCTACTCGGGCAGTGGCCTGCCCCCGGGCACCGACCTGACCTGGCTCTCGGTGTACAGCCCCGGGAGGCTTACCGGGGCCAGCCTCGACGGGCGGCCGCTCGGCTTCGAGCCGGGAGTCCCCGAACTGGGCGTCACCGCCCACAGCACCTTCGTCAGGATCCCTCCCCTCGCCACGGTGCACATCGATCTGCAGTTCACCCGCCGCCTGCCGCCGGGCACGTCGCTGTCGACCGCACTGTGGCTGCAGCCGCTCACCACCGCCCCCACCACCACCGTGACCGTGACCGGCACGGCCGGGTGGACCGTCAGCCCGTCCACCCCGGCGACCTGGACGGCGGGGCCCACCCAGGTGCAGGAGCATTCCTGGCATTTCAGGCGATCAACGAAATCCCGCTGATTTGGCACTTCAGTCTCAAGTACTAAGGACCGATAATCCGGCACCCCGCCGGTTGACTCGCTATGGTGGCAGCCAGATGGGGAAAGGGGTGTCGAGATGGGCCAGAGGGTGAAGAGGCTGGGGATTTTGGCGGCAGGGCTGACGCTCGGCATGGGAGGCTTCACCGTGGCCTCGGCGCCGGCGTTCGCCGACTGCTCGTCGTACGGCCCGTCCACGTGCACGGCATCGTCGAGCGGCTCGCCCTCCGCCCCCGACGGCGGGAGCCCCACGGCGGCGCCCGCCCTGGCCAGCGGGTCGTCGGCCCTGGCCTTCACCGGTGCCGACGTGGAGCTGGCCTCGGCCGTGGCGGCGGGTGCCATAGCCACCGGGGGCCTGCTGGTCCTGGCCGGCCGCCGCCGGCGCGCCGCCTCCTGATCCGTCAGGACCGCAGGCGCCGTCCCGCCCGGAAACAGGGGCGCCCACCCGACCCCGCCCGCGCCCCGGGGACTGGGGCGCCCACGCCACCCGCCCACTTCCGCGACCGGGACAGGGCCGCCCACGCCACCCGACTGACCCGCCCCGGGACAGGGGCGCCGACGGAACCCGCCGGCACCCCTGTCGCCCGCGACGGACGGGTTCAGGCGTCGCGCAGCTGGCGCAGGACGTACAACAGGATGCCGCCGTGGCGGTAGTAGTCCGCCTCCTTGGGGGTGTCGATCCGCAGGGTGACCTCGAACTCCACCGGTGACCCCCCGTCGCGGCTGGCCCGCACCGGCAACCTGCGGGGCAGGGGCGCACCCGCGTCCAGGCCCTCCAGCCCGGTGATGTCGAAGGTCTCCTCGCCGCTCAGACCCAGGCTGTCGGCCGTGTCGCCGTCGGAGAACTGCAGCGGCAGGATGCCCATACCCACCAGGTTGGACCGGTGGATGCGCTCGAAGCTCTCCGCCAGCACCGCCCTGACCCCGAGCAGCGCGGTGCCCTTGGCCGCCCAGTCGCGCGACGACCCCGAGCCGTACTCCTTGCCGGCCAGGATCACCAGGGGCACGCCGTCCGTCTGGTAGCGCTTGGCGGCATCGTAGATGGACATCTGCTCGCCGTCGGGCAGGTGGCGGGTGACGCCTCCCTCGGTGCCGGGGGCCAGCTGGTTGCGCAGCCGGATGTTGGCGAAGGTGCCCCGGATCATCACCTCGTGGTTGCCGCGGCGCGAGCCGTAGGAGTTGAAATCGGCCTGGTCCACTCCCCCGTCGACCAGCCACCGGCCGGCCGGCCCGTCCTTGCGGATGTTGCCGGCCGGGGAGATGTGGTCGGTGGTGACCGAGTCACCCAGCTTGGCCAGCACCCGGGCCTGGCGGACGTCGCTGAGGGGCGACGGGTCCATGGTCATGCCCTCGAAGTAGGGAGGCTGGCGGACGTAGGTCGAGGTGGAATCCCAGGCGTAGGCGTCGCCGGTCGGGACCTCCAGGTTCTGCCACCGCTCGTCGCCTTCGTACACCGAGCCGTAGGAGGAGGAGAACATGGCCGACTCGATGGAGGAACCGACCACGTCGGCCACCTCCTGGGGGGACGGCCAGATGTCGCGCAGGAACACCGGGTTGCCGTCCCGGTCGGAGCCCAGGGGCTCGTTGACGATGTCGGAGTTCATGGATCCGGCCAGGGCGTAGGCCACCACCAGCGGCGGGGAGGCCAGATAGTTCATCCGCACGTCGGGGCTGATCCGGCCCTCGAAGTTGCGGTTGCCCGACAGCACCGACACCACCGCCAGATCCCCGGCGGCCACGGCGTCGGAGATGGGCTGCAGCAGGGGGCCGCTGTTGCCGATGCAGGTGGTGCAGCCGTAGCCGACCAGGTCGAAGCCCAGCTTGTCCAGGTACGGGACCAGGCCGGCCCTCTCGTAGTAGTCCATGACGACCTTCGACCCGGGGGCCAGGGTGGTCTTGACCCAGGGCTTGGCCTGCAGCCCCTTCTCCACCGCCTTCTTGGCCAGGAGGCCGGCGGCCACCATCACCGATGGGTTGGAGGTGTTGGTGCACGAGGTGATGGCGGCGATGACGACATGCCCGTGGTCCAGGTCGAAGGACGTGCCGTCGTCCAGCGTGACCGGCGTCGGGTTGGTCGGAGCCGCGGCGTCGGCACTTTGTCCGAGAACCTTGACCACCGCCTTGCGGTACCCGGGGGCCGCCTCGTCCAGACGGACCCGGTCCTGGGGCCGGGCCGGGCCGGCCAGGGAGGGCACCACGGTCGACAGGTCCAGGCTCAGCCGCTCGGAGTACTCCGGCCGGTTGGACGGGTCGTGCCACAGCCCCTGCTCCTTGGCGTAGGCCTCCACCAGGGCGATGCGCTCGGCGGGCCGGCCGGTCAGCTCCAGGTACCGCAGCGTCTCCTCGTCTACGGGGAAGATGGCGCAGGTCGAGCCGTACTCGGGTGACATGTTGCCGATGGTGGCCCGGTTGGCCAGCGGGACCGCCGACACACCCTCCCCGAAGAACTCCACGAACTTGCCCACCACCCCGTGGCGGCGCAGCATCTCGGTGACGGTGAGCACCAGGTCGGTGGCGGTCGACCCCTCCGGCAGCGTCCCGGTCAGCTCGAAGCCGACCACCCTCGGGATGAGCATGGACACCGGCTGGCCCAGCATGGCGGCCTCGGCCTCGATGCCGCCCACGCCCCAGCCGAGGACGCCCAGACCATTGATCATGGTGGTGTGCGAGTCGGTGCCGAGCAGCGTGTCGGGGTAGGCCTGGCCGTCGTCGTTGGTGAAGACCACCCGGGCCAGGTACTCGAGGTTGACCTGATGGCAGATGCCGGTGTTGGGCGGTACCACCCGCAGCGTGTCGAAGGCGCCCTGGCCCCAGCGCAGGAACCGGTAGCGCTCCTCGTTGCGCTGGAACTCCAACTCGGCGTTCTTGCGGAAGGCGTCGTTGGTGCCGTAGACGTCGGCGATGATCGAGTGGTCGATCACCAGCTCCGCCGGGATCAGCGGGTTGACCCGGCTGGGGTCGCCGCCCAGCTCCTTCATGGCGTCGCGCATGGCCGCCAGGTCCACGACCGCCGGGACCCCGGTGAAGTCCTGCATGAGGATCCGGGCCGGGGCGAAGGCGATCTCCTGGCTGGGCTCGGCGCTGGGATCCCACCCGGCCAGGGCCCGCACGTCGCCGGCGCTCACGCTGACCCCGTCCTCGTGGCGCAGCAGGTTCTCCAGGAGGATCTTCAGCGAATAGGGGAGGCGGCGGCTCCCCTCCACCGCGTCCAGCCGGAAGATCTCGTAGGTGCGACCCCCGACGGAGAAATCGCTGCGGGCGC
>DASSZD010000124.1:0-4554 GCA_035702985.1 Acidimicrobiales bacterium | reverse complement strand
GCACTGGTCGCGGTAGAAGCCCTTGTTCAGGGCCACGTAGTAGGGGACCTGCTCGTAGTCCTGGATCCAGTTGAGCCGGAAGGTGAACGACGTCGGGCTCTTGCAGCTGCTGGCCGCCGTGGCCGGTGTCGTGCCGCTCGCCCCTGGGCTGCTGTGGCCCGAGCTACTGCCGCACGCCGACAGCACGCCGCCCGAGAGCACGACGCTGAGTGCCGCCGCGATGATCCGTGGATGTCTGTTCATGTTTGCTGCCTCCAGGCTTGCGCTGGTCGGTTGGATTGTTGATCGGGGGCCGGTTCAGAGGGTGGTCTGGTTCAGAGGGTGGCGTGGTAGGCGGCGGTCTCCGACCGGGCCCAGGGGACGAGGAGCCTCTCGAGGACGTTGACGGCGAGGAAGAGCACCACCCCCATGACGACGAGGATGACGATGGCGGCGAAGGTCAGCGTGGTCTCCAGCTGGCTCTGGGCGTAGGTGATCGTGTAGCCGAGACCGGCGGTGGCGCCCACCCATTCGCCCACCACGGCCCCCACCACCGCCAGCGTGATGCCGATCTTCATGCCGGAGATGATCTGCGGCAGCGCGTACGGCAGCCGGACCTTGCGGAAGATGACCCACTCCCCCGCCCCGACCGACCGCAGCAGCTCGACCAGGTTCTGGTCCACGCCCATGAGGCCCTGGGCCGAGGTCACCGCTATCGGGAAGAAGACCAGGAGGAGGGTGACGACCACCTTGGGGGCGATCCCGAAGCCCAGCCAGACCACGAACAGCGGGGCGATGGCGATCTTCGGCACCGCCTGGGAGGCCACGATCGGCGGGTAGAGAACCCGCTCGAGCAGCCGCGAGTAGGTGATGCCGACGGCGAGCAGGAAGCCCACGGCGAAGCCCAGGATGAAGCCGAGGATGGTCTCCTCGAAGGTCACCCAGGTCTGCTTGGCCAGGACGGGGCCCCACTCGCGCACCAGTTCCTTGAACACCGACGCCGGGGTCGGCAGCAAGAAGCTGCGGATGTGGGCCTCCACCACCCACAGCTGCCACACCCCGATGAGGGCGGCCAGGATGGCCAGCGGGAGCAGGTCCCTGAGGACCCGGGCGCCCGCTCGGCGCAGCCGGGAGCGGTGCGCCGGCGGGGATTCCGTCCAGTCCGCCCGCGCCGCGCCGGCGGCGGCGGCCGGTGGTTCCGTGGTGCGCATCTACGCTCCCCCTTCGTCGGACTGGGCCCGGTCGACGACCTGGCGCAGCCTCCGCCGGCAGGCCAGGAAATCGGGTGTGTCGCGCATCTCCCTGGTGCGGGGGCGGGGCAGGTCGATGGGTATCTCCTCCAGCACCCGCCCCGGGCGGGCGCTCATCACCACCACCCGGTCGGAGAGGAACGCCGCCTCCTCTATGGAGTGGGTGACGAACAGGACCGGCCGCGCCCCGCCCCACACCTCGAGCAGCATCTCGGCCATGCGGTCCCTGGTGAGGGCGTCGAGGGCGGCGAACGGCTCGTCCATGAGCAGCAGCCCCGGGTCGAACGCCAGGGCCCGCACGATCCCCACCCGCTGCCTCATGCCCCCCGAGAGCTGCCTGGGGTAGGCGTCCTCGAAGCCGGCCAGGCCGACCTCGTCGAGCAGCCCCCGGATCCGCCGGTCGTCGATCGCCTTCCGGTCGATGATCTCGGCCAGCAGCCGGGCGTTCTCGCCCACCGTGCGCCACGGCAGGAGGTTGGCGTCCTGGAACACGAACCCGATGCTCCGCCGCTTGAGGGCCTCCTCGACCGACCCGCCGAGGACCGACACCTTCCCCCGGGTGGGCCGGATCAGCCCCCCGACCACCTTGAGCAGCGTGGTCTTCCCGCAGCCCGACGGCCCGAGCAGGCTCACGAACTCCCGGGGGCCGACCTCCAGGGTGGTGTCGTCCAGGGCCGTGGTGCGGCCCTCCTTCCCCTTGCGGTACACGACCTGCACCCCCTCGAGGGCGATGGCCGGCCGGTGCTCCGGGGCCACCGGCGGCTCCGGCCTGTCGGCTACCGGCTGGGCTAGCGCCTGTGGCCTCCTACTTGACATCCCATCCCCCCGACTCGGGCACCCCGCCGGGTGCGAACACGGCCGGCTGGCCGCCGGTGTGCCAGAAGACGACCGGCCGGTCCGCGGAGAACCGGCCTTCGCCATCCATCATCAGCAGGCCGGCGAGCGCCTTACCGGTGTACACCCTGTCGAGCACCCACCCGCCGGTGCGGGCCGCCCACAGGATGGCGGCGTCGGCGTCGGCCGTGGGCACGGCGTAGCCGGGCCCCTCGGCCCGCTGGTCCACGTGCACCTCGACGCCGCCCAGGGCGCCGGCGGGCAGGCCGGCGGCCTCCAGGCACTCCGCCGCTATGCGGCCGGCCTCGGCGGTGAGGTCGGCGGCCGTCTTGGCCACGCCGACGGCCACCAGGTCGGGCACGTCCATCCCCGCCGCCCGGCACATGGCCTGGCCGGCCAGGAGCCCGCCGTGGGTCCCGCCCGTCGAGCTGGCCGTCACCACCGTCGACGGACGGTGGCCCTGGCGCTGGCACTGGTCCATCAGCTCCATCCAGGCGGCGAGGAAACCCAGGGCCCCCACGGGGGTGCTTCCTCCCATGGGGAGCACCTCCACCCGCCGCCCGGCGGCGGTCAGCTCCGCCGCCAGTTCCTCCGCCGCCGCTTCGAGGTCGTCCCAGTCCTCGGTGTCGACCACGTGCAGGCGGGCCCCGAACAGCCGGGAGAGGATCTGGTTGCCGGCCGGGGGGCCCGGCGCGGGGCTGCGGCCCAGCACCAGGTGGGCCTGCCAGCCGAGGCGGGCGCAGGCCGCCGCCGTCATGCGGGCGTGGTTGGACTGGGCCGCCCCCACCGTGACCACCGTGTCGGCGCCGCCGGCTCGGGCCGCCCCGCAGAGGAACTCCAGCTTGCGGGCCTTGTTGCCGCCCATGCCCAGGCCGGTCAGGTCATCCCGCTTGACCAGCAGCGGCGCCCCTCCCGGCAGGCGGACGCCGCCCTCGAGGGGGGTGGGCAGGGTGGCCAGCGGGACCCGGGGCCGGGCGGCCAGGGCCGCGCCGGTGCTCTCCACGGTCTGGGTCACGGCCGCCCCGCCGGTGGGGCCGTCGACTCCCGCACGACCAGGGCGGTGGGGTGGACCACGGCGCGCCGGGCCCGGTCGGAGCCGTCGAGCAGGCGGATGACCCTGTCCACGCCGGCCGCCCCGATGGCGGCCATGGGCACCGCCACCGTGGTGAGAGGCGGGTCCCACAGGGCCGCCATCGGTATGTCGTCGAACCCGACCACCGATATGTCGCCGGGCACCGAGACCTGGCGCCGTCTCAGCTCGTTGAGAGCACCGACGGCCATGGAGTCGTTGGAGGCGAAGATGGCCGTGGGGGCCGGCCGGGCTTCCACCAGCTTGGCCACCGCCCGGGCCCCTCCCTCCATGCTGTAGAAACCGGGCACTATCAGGGCGGGGTCGGCTTCCAGGCCGGCCTCGCTGAGGGCGGCCTCGTAGCCCCGGCGGCGCTCCTTGCTCGTCCGCAGGGCGGCCGGGCCGTCGATCAGGGCTATGCGGCGGTGGCCGAGGTCGATGAGGTGCTCGGTGGCCAGGCGGGCCCCTCCGACGTTGTCGGGGAGCTCGGCGGGGATGCGCCCGGCGCGGGGGCCGAGGGCCACCGCCACTCCCCCGTAGGCGGCCATCTGGCCCAGGAGGAGCCGCATCCCCCGCTCGTAGGCCCGGTCCTCCAGGCCGCCGCCGACGAGGAGCAGGCCGGCCACCCGGTTGTCCACCATCATCTCCACGTAGCGCAGCTCCCGGTCGGGGTCGCGGTCGGTGCTGCAGATCACCGTCAGGTACCCGGCCGCCTGGGCGGCGTCGCTCGCCGCCCGGGCGAACTCGTTGAAGTACGGGTCGCGCACGTCGTGGATGAGCACCCCGATGGTGCTGCTGCGCCGGGACTGGAAGCTCCGGGCCAGGGTGTTGGGGCGGAAACCGAGCTGGGCGGCGGCCGCCTCCACCCGCAGGCGGGTGGCGGCGCTCACCGGGTGCGTGCTGCCGGGGCTGAGGGCCCGGGAGGCGGTGGCCACCGACACCCCGCTCAGGGCGGCCACGTCCACCAGGGACACCCGGCGGGCGCCGTCCCCCTGGACATCCCCCGATGGCAAACGCTTGCCAACCACGGCCCACATTGTGTCGCGGTAATCGTTTGCCGTCAATGGTCCCCCGAAGATGGCTCACCCACCTGCCCCGATCGTGGGCGCCGACGTCTCTTTCGACTCGGCGCCCTCGGCCGGCCGGCGGGGGGTGGGTCAGCCCTTCCAGACGGCGGGGTCCCCGCCTTCTCGGTCCCCGCCTTCTCGGTCCCCGCCTCCTCGACGGTCGGCCCCGGCCCGTTCGACGGTCTGGGCCAGGTGCTGGTAGCTCGGGTGGTCTTCTCCGACGATCTCGGCCACCCAGCGCAGGGCGTCGGCGCTGTCCACCGAGCCGGCTTGGAGCATGGCCTCGATGTCGGCCCAGTCCTTGGTCCTGTTGAAGAGCGCCTTGAAGACGGTCAGGTCCGTCGGGGATATGACC
>DASSZD010000207.1:0-2821 GCA_035702985.1 Acidimicrobiales bacterium | reverse complement strand
GACACCGCGCGCCGGTGGTGCTCGACGGCTTGGCCACCTCCATCGCCGCCCTCGTGGCGGTACGGATGGAACCGGCTGTTCAAGCAGCTCTGGTCGCCGGGCAGCGGAGCCGCGAACAGGCCCACAAGCAGGTGCTCACCGAGCTGGGACTGGAACCGCTGCTGGAATTGCGCCTCCGTTCGGGCGAGGGGGTCGGAGCCTGCCTGGCCGCCCAGATGCTGCTGACCGCCCTCCGTGTGCGAAAGGCTACCGCCCGGGTGTACGAGCGCTGAGGGGTGATGGCCGGCCCGGCCAGTCGGAGTTCACGTCAGACACCGGCCAGCGGTGGACCGTCCAGCCGGCGGATGGCGCAGCCCGGCCCGGCGTCCAGCGCGATGACCGTGCCGTTCGGCACCGGGTCTGCGAGGGCCCGGTCGACGGCCGCTCCAATGACATGGGCCAGCAGGCAGCGGATCGTGTCCCCGTGGGTGACGACGACGGTCACCTGGGCGGGGTCTAGGTCGCTGAGGGCGGCGGTCACCCGGTCGGTCACCTGGTGAGCCGATTCGCCACCGCCGATCGGCACGTCCGGACCGACCGGACCTGCGGCCAGCCCGGCCGAGGTCGTTTCGTAGCCCAGACCTTCGAACCGACCGAGCCCCTGCTCGCGCCAGCGCCGGTCGACCTTCAGCGACGCCCCCAGGGCGGCGGCCACGATGCTTGCCGTCTGGACGGCCCGGGCCAGGTCGCTGGAGACGACCGATCCGGCCGGCCGGCCGCTCAGTTCGCCGTCCGCTCGAATGGCCCGTGCGGCGGCGGCCGCCTGCCGGCGCCCCAGCTCCGTCAATGCTGGGTGGCGGATCTGGCCCTGCGTCCGGCGCAGGAGGTTCCACTCCGACTGGCCGTGACGGACGAGATAGATCACCGGTTGGGGGCGCTCCGGCGCAGCAGGTAGGTGTCCATCACCCATCCCCGCCGGGCCCGGATCTCGTCCCGTTGCGCCACGATCGTCTCCGCCGTCTCCGCCAACCCGCCGGACGCGATGACCTCGTCGGGGCCGCTCAAGTCGGCGCCCCAGTAGATGTGTATGCCCACCGGGTCGACGTGTCGGAACGAGCAGCGGCCGTCGAGCATGACGACCACGTCGTCGCAGCCGGCCGGGAAGCCGTCCTCGGCCAACCGCCGCCCGGTCGTCACCTGCAGCGGCCGTCCGACCCGGGTCAGCGAGATGCGGTGGGCGGCGGCCAGCATCTGGATGCTGCTGATCCCCGGAACGACCTCCACTTCCAGTCGCCCTGCCTGGCGGCCGGCGTCGAGCACCCGCAGCGTGCTGTCGTAGAAGGCGGGGTCCCCCCACGCAAGGATGCCGGCCGTCTGGCCCGGCCGGAGGTCGGCCCCAATGGCGTCGAGTAGGACGTCGCCCCGGGCGGCCGTCCAGTCCCTTACCGCCTGTTCGTATTGGGCGGTGACGCGATCCCGGGGCGGGTCCGGGACCGGGACGAAGCGATAGGGGCCGGTGCCGATCACCGACCGGCACAGATCCCGGCGGCGCACCGCCAACTCGTCAGCTGCAGAGCCCTTCTCGAGCACGAAGAACACATCGACGCTCCGCAGCGCCTCGACCGCCTGCGCTGTCAGGTGTCGGGGGTTCCCCATTCCCACCCCGATCACCTTGACGCTCAGCACTGCGGACCGCCCAGCGCCGCGGCGACCGTCACGTACCGGCCGGTGCGCTTGGGGACCACGAGGCGACCTCCTGGTCCCGCAGCGAGAAGGGCCGCCGCTTCGGCCACCGGCGGTGCCGCAAACCGCAGCGCCGCCGGGCCGGGGCGGGTCGGTACGGCCACGGCCAGCAGATCCCGCCGGTCGAAGCCCACCACGGTCGGGCCGAGACCAACCAGCCGGTCGTCGTCCGCCAGGCCCGTGCTCGTCCCCAGCCACGCCACCTGTTCCAGCTCCCATCCGGCGTCCGCCAGCACTGCCCCCACCGCGGCTCGCAGATCGGCGGGTCCGGCAGAGGAGGACATCCCCACGCCCAGGGTGAACACCTCAGGCCTCCGGGCCCCAGCAGACGAACACGGGATTCTCCGCCCGCAGACGCAGCCCGATGGCGCCGGTCGCCACCCCCCGGTTGACCGACACCTGGGCCAGGTTGCCCAAGCGGGACGCAGCGGCCACCGCCCGGTCCATCACCGCGTAGGTGGCGACCACCCTCCCGCCTGTTCGCAAGCGGCCGAGGGCGGCATCCAACACGTCGATCCCACCGCCGCCGACGAAAACCCGGTCGGGGTGGGGGAGGCCTTCGAGGGCGGCCGGCGCCTCGCCCTCGACGACCGTCACCGTCACCCCGTGACGGCTGGCGTTGGCCCTGGTCCGCGCCGCCTGGTCCGGGTCGCGCTCCACCGCGAAGACCGACAGCCGAGGAGCCAGCCGGCCGCACTCGATCCCCACCGACCCGCTGCCGGCGCCCACATCCCATAGGACCCCGTCGTGGGGGACAGCCAGCTTTCCCAGCGCCACGGCCCGCACCTCGGCCTTGGTGATCATACCGTCACGGTGGTCGAACTGGTCTTCCGGCAGTCCCCATGACAGCGTGGGAGCCGATCTGGGCCGGGCCGTCCGGGAGATCACCAGCACCGACATGGGGTCGAAGCGCCCGGCGGCTATGGCCGTCAGCGCCGAGGCGGTCACCGACTCGCCCTCCTCGCCCAGGCGGGTTGCCACGGCCGCGTGCCCGTCGGGCTCCCCCGATGCGAGCACGGCCGAGGCCACGGTCTCGGGCGGGTTGTCCGGGGAGGTGAGCACGGCCACCGACGGGTGGCTCGACTCCCGTATGGCGGCC
>DASSZD010000189.1:0-6214 GCA_035702985.1 Acidimicrobiales bacterium | reverse complement strand
GCCTGGAGTACGCCCTGGCCAACGGTGAGAAGTTCGGCATCTGGGGCGGATTGAGCGAGCGGGAGCGCCGCAAGATCCGCCGCCGCCGGGCCCTCGAGCGCCGGGGCGGGACGGCCGCCGCCGGCTGAGCCGGCGCCGGGTACACCCGCCGGCCGAGCCGGCGCCGGGTACACCCGCCGGCCGAGCCGGCGCCGGGTACCCAGCCCCACCGCATTCCGTACCGCTCCTCCGGGAGCGGCCCCGAAGTCGGCCACCACCGGGTCCGGGCCGCCAACGATGCCGGCCCCGACCCCGATGACCCGACCCGCCCGGACGGCGATCCCAGGACACCGCCAGGGCCGCAGCACCGGCTCCCCGTAGCCGACCGGTTCCCGTCGAGCTCGGCCCGGCCCCCACGGCCGGCCGACCGATCCCCGGTCCGGCTACGGGAGCCCCCGGCTCTCAGAGCCCGAAGCTTCCCCCGTCGAGGCCCGCCCGTTCGAGGCGGGCCTCGATCGTTGCCGACCCGTCCAGTCCCAGCTCCGCCCACCGGTGGCGGGGTTCGGCGTCGAGGACGGAGCGGGGCAGCAGGCCCACCAGCTCCGCCCGACCCACCTCCACCCGGGCCGCCACCGCGTCGTACACCGCGCCGGGGCCGAGCTGCCACGGGTCGATGAGGTTGCACGACACCTGGACCGCGGACCCGACCGGGATGCCGAGCGTGCGCAGCTGCGGGCCCCGCAGCCCGGCCGCCACCCGGCGGGCCCGGTCCAGGTCGGCCTCGGCCAGCCACAGGTTGTACGCGACCAGCGCCGGCCGGGCGCCGACGGCCACCGCACCGGCGGTGGGGTGGGGGCGGGGCGGCCCCTCGTCGGGTTCCAGTGATCGCCACGCCCCCCGGCGGACGTCGGGCAGGGACCGCTCCGGCCCGTACAGGAATGCGGGCAGGCCGAGCTCCCGGCCGGCCCAGCGGGCGAAGGCGTCCCGGGCCCCGGTGGCGACGGCGAGATCCCCCGGCTGCAGCGGCCATCCCGACAGGGCCACCCACGGCACCACGTCGACGGCGCCGAAGCGGGGATGGGCGCCCGAATGACGCCCCAGGTCGATGGCCGCCACCGCCTGGCGGGCCACGGCCCGGGCGGCGTCTTGCACCGACGGCCCGGAACCGGGGGGATGGGGGCCGCACAGGGTCAGCACCGAGCGGTGGTGGTCGGCGTCGGTGTGCACGTCGAGGAGGGTCGCCCCGGCGGCCCGGGCCAGTCCCGCCAGGCGGTCGGCGTCGCGGCCCTCGCTCACGTTGATCACGCACTCGAGAAACCCCGGCATCCCCGCAGCACGGTAGCCGCCGCCCCCGCCGCGGCCGTCATCCATCCGCCGCCAGCGCTACGGAATACTGGGCGACACAGTTCCAACCAGCCCTGACAAGGAGTACGGTGGCGGCATGATTGCAAACCTCGCGGGTGGGGACGGCCTCATCGTCCTCATCATCGCCCTCGTGGTCCTGGTCGGGGGCAGCCAGCTCCCCAAGATCGCCCGCAACGTCGGTCTGGCCGGCAAGGAGTTCCGCAAGGCCCAGACCGAGGCGGAGGAGGAGAAGGCCCGGGAGCAGGCCGCCAAGGCCGCCCATGACGCGGTGCCGCCGCCCGTCGCCCTGCCGTCCGCCACGGCCGCCCCCACTGCGGCCGCTCCGACTGCGGCCGCCCCGGCCGCGACCCAGCCGGCGCCGGCCGGCCAGGATGCTTCCATCAGCCTGACCCCGGCCCAGCTCGACGCCCTGCTCAAGGCCCGCGAGGAGCAGGTCCGCAACCAGACCGGCACGAGCAACTAGACCCCGCCGGTCGGACCGGCCGGAATGCCCCATACGCATCTTCCACGGCGCCCCCACGGGGCGCCGTGGCGCGCCCCGACCCGACAGCGGCTACGCCCGGATGAAACCGGACGAGATAGGTCGAGAGTTACCGAGAGGGGTCGAGGCCGCACGCGAAGAACCCGCCGGCCCCAGGGGGCGGCGGGTCCGCGGAGGGGGAGGGAACGACGGAGAGCGGGGCCGCGGTCAGTCGGCGACGGGCTGGAGCCCCCGGCGCTGCCGTGCGATCCGCCGGCGCTCCCGCTCGGAAGCCCCGCCCCAGACGCCGTGCTCGATCCGGTTGTACAGCGCGTACTCCAGGCAGGGCGCCTTCACCGGGCAGTCGGCGCAGATACGGCGGGCAACCTCCACGCCGACGCCGTCGCTGGGGAAGAAGGTCTCGGGCGGGAGTTCCCGGCACTTGCCCTCGGCCATCCAGTTCGTGTCCACAGTGTTCCTCCGTCGTCCTTCCATGTCAGTGTCTCCGCCGCAGGTAAGAAACCCGTGAGAAGCGTTGCTCCATGAGTCATCTACGTCGGCGGGCACCGAATGGTTGACAACTGATTTCTTTTCGCCGGCTGGCCCGGACGACCTGTCCAGAACGATCCCCGGGGTGGGGAGCCGGCAAACGGTCGGGTATTGGGGGAGCGATCATCATAGCCGCCCGGTCCCCGCCCGGACCAGATCCGGATGGACCGACCATGGAAGCGGTCAGCCCCCCTGACTGCTAGCTTCCGCGCCATGGATCGGATCCAGTGCCAGTGGTGCCGGGCCCAGAACGAGCCGGGCCGGACCACCTGCGCCACCTGTGGCGCTCCTCTCGACGCCCGCAACCTGGTCAGCGACTCCGGCTGGAAGGAGGCGCCCCGGCTGCGGGACATGACCGAGTTCCGCTTCTCCAACAGCGTTTGCCAGGTGGAGGGGGAGCTGGTGCCGGTGGCCGAGGTGGCCCTCGCGGCCGGTGACTCGGTCTTCTTCGAACACCACGTACTGCTGTGGAAGGACGAATCGGCCCCTCTCTCGGCCCTCAACACCGGGGGCGGCCTCAAGCGGATGCTGGGCGGCATGCCCCACGTCGTCTCGGTGGCATCGGGACCGGGCCGGGTGGCCTTCTCCCGGGATGCGTCCGGCGAGGTCGTCGTGCTGCCCCTGCACCCGGGGATGGAGCTCGACGTGCGCGAGCACGCCTTCCTCGTGGCCTCCCACTCGATCGCCTACAGCTTCGTGCGCATCAAGGGGATGAACAACATCCTCCACGGCGGCGGCATGTACATGGACCGCTTCGTCACCAGCGGCGAGCCCGGGATCCTGCTCCTGCACGGCTACGGCAACGTGTTCGAGCGGACCCTCGGCGCCGGGGAGAAGATCCTGGTCGAGCCGGGCGGCTTCCTCTACAAGGACTCGTCGGTGGGAATGGACACCGTCCAGATGGACGTCCGCACCGGGATGATGCGCCACGGGATGTACCTGGCCGAGATGACGGGCCCGGGCCGGGTGGGCATCCAATCCATGTACGTCCACCACGAGAGCGCCTGAGGCCGGCGGGTGAGCGCCAGCGGGACCACCTACGTCTGCCGGTTCTGCCGGATGGCCACCGACCCGGCCCAGCCGGCGTGCGCCCACTGCGGGGCGCCGGTCGACGTGCGGGCCGTCGTCAGCGACTCCGGGTGGCAGGAGCAACCCCCGATCCGGGACATGGCCCGCATCATCTTCGGACAGTCGCGATGCCAGATCGAGGGCAAGTACGTGCCGGTGGCCGACTTCGACCTGCGGGGCGCCGAGACCGTCTACTTCTCCCACCACTCGGTGCTGTGGTCCGACCCGTCGGTGACCATGGCACCGATGCCGCTCGCCGGCGGGTGGAACCGGGTCCGGGCCGGGCTCCCGCTGGTCATGCTCCAGGCGTCGGGGCCGGGCCACATCGCCCTGTCGGAGGACGCCCCGGGCGAGATCATCGCCCTGCCGCTGCAGGCCGGCCAGGCCGTGGTGGTCCGCGAGCACCGCTTCCTGGCCGCCACCGAAGCCGTCCGCTACACGTGGCAGCAGGCCCCGGTCTGGTACACGACCGGCACCGGCAACGAGCAGCAGACCCATTATCCGATGGGGTACAACGTCGACTGGTTCACCGCCGACGGGCGCCCCGGGCTGCTGCTGCTGCACGCGCCGGGCAACACATTCATCCGGGACCTGGCGCCGGGCACGTCGATCCTGGTGCAGCCGACCTCGCTGCTGTACTGCGACCCGTCCGTCGACGTCAACCTGCACCTCGAGTACCCCAACCAGGCGGGGATGTACTGGTCGTCCAACTTCAGCTACCGCCACATATGGCTCCGTCTCACCGGGCCGGGCCGGGTGGCGGTCCAGTCGGTGTTCGAGCGGGAGGCCGAGGCGGAGCCGATCACCTCCAGCTCGTGGGCGACGGTGGCCCAGTGGTGAGCCCCGTGGTAGCATCGGAGCGGATGACCTGCCGTCCGGCCCTGGGCCTCCTCCTTCTGCTGTAGGCGAGCACCGACACCGGTGCCCGCCGAAACCTCCTGCGCCTCCGGGCCGGGAGGTTTTTTAGTTCCCGACCCGATACGAGGTTCCCGAAATGGCTGCCTACCAGTACCCGACGCCGTGTGACATGCCGTTCCACCTGTACGAGCCGTTCCGGCCCCTCGAGGGGATCACCGGCTTCACCCGCACGTGGCCCGGCCGGCACCTCGAGAAGGCACCGACGTGGTGCAGCGTCGACCTCCGCGACGGCAACCAGGCCCTCATCGACCCGATGGACCCGCCCCGCAAGATGCGATTCTTCGAGACGCTCGTCGGCATGGGGTTCAAGGAGATAGAGGTCGGCTTCCCGGCCGCGTCCCAGCCCGACTTCGACTTCATCCGCCAGATCATCGAGGAGGACCGCATCCCCGACGACGTGGTGATCCAGGTGCTGGTCCAGTGCCGCCCGGAGCTGATCGAGCGGACCTTCGAAGCCATCGCTGGCGCCCGCCACGCCATCGTGCACTTCTACAACTCCACATCCATCCTGCAGCGGCGCGTCGTCTTCGGCCAGGACAAGGGCGGCATCACCGAGATCGCCACCAGCGCGGCCCAGCTGGTCAAGAAGTACGAGCAGACCATCCCGCAGACCCGGGTCAGCTACGAGTACTCGCCGGAGAGCTTCACGGGGACCGAACCGGACTACGCGGTGGAGATCTGCGCCGCCGTCATGGGGGTCATCGACCCCTCGCCGGACAACCGGATCATCATCAACCTGCCCAACACGGTCGAGATGTTCGGGCCCAACACCTACGCCGACGTCATCGAGTACATGCACCGCAACATCCCCAACCGGGACTCGGTGATCCTCAGCCTGCACCCCCACAACGACCGGGGCACCGCGGTGGCGGCCGCCGAGCTGGCCCAGCTGGCCGGCGCCGACCGGGTGGAGGGCACCCTGTTCGGCAACGGTGAGCGCACCGGCAACGTGGACGTGGTGACCCTGGCGCTCAACCTCATGACCGAGGGCATCGACCCGGAGCTCGACCTGCACGACATCGACCACCTGCGCCAGGTGGCCGAGCACTGCAACCGCCTGCCCGTCCACCCCCGCCACCCCTACGCCGGCGACCTCGTCTACACCGCCTTCTCCGGCTCCCACCAGGACGCCATCAAGAAGGGGATGGATGCCCTGCCGGCCGACTACGACCGGTGGGAGGTCCCCTACCTGCCCATCGACCCCAAGCACGTGGGCCGGACCTACGAGGCCATCATCCGGGTCAACAGCCAGTCCGGCAAGGGCGGCGTCGCCTATCTCATGGCCAACTCGATGCAGATGGGCGAGCACAACCTGGACCTGCCGAGGGGCCTGCAGGTGGAGTTCTCCAAGACGGTGCAGCGGATCACCGAGGAGTCCGGCACCGAGATCAAGCCGGGCGAGCTGTGGGACGCCTTCGCCAGCAGCTACCTGCCCGACGACGCCGGCATCCGGCTCATCTCCAGCGAGGTCTCCTCCGGGGAAAAAGGGACGACCGTCGTGGCCCAGGTCCTCGTGGACGGGTCGCACCGCACGATCACCGGGTCGGGCAACGGGCCCGTCGACGCCGTCGTCAACGGACTGCGGGCCGAGCTGGGCATCGACATGGCCGTCGACGACTACCACGAGCACGCCCTCACCTCGGGGGCCGAGGCGTCGGCCGCCGCCTACGTCCAGGCCACCGGCGCCGGCGGGGTGCAGCTGTGGGGCGTCGGGATGCACTCGAGCATCCTCGACGCGACCCTCGCGGCGGTGATCAGCGCCGCCAATCGGCTCCGGGATCGCCAGGTAGGCTGAGAAGCCATGTCGTCCCTGCCCACCGAATCCGAAGCCCCGCCGCGCGGCCACGTCCGCGTCGTCTACCTCGGGCCGGTGGC
>DASSZD010000199.1:0-13664 GCA_035702985.1 Acidimicrobiales bacterium | reverse complement strand
ACTTCGACGCCGGCCCCGGCGCCGGGGCCGCCGACCTGGCCCGGGTCCTCACCGCCGGCGCCGCCCACCCCGACGACGTGCTGCACCTGCTGATCCAGCGTCTCTGACGGCGGAAGCCACGGTGGCGGTCGGGGCCTCCGGTGCCGGGCGCAGAGGCGGTCCCGCTACCGTGGGACGATGCGCGGAGCGGCACGGCGGCGGCGTTTCTGGACGGCCGGGGCGCTGGCTGCGGTGGCGGTGTGGCTGGCCGCACCGGCGCTGGTGGCACCGGAGCTGGTAGGCGCGGTGCTCGGAGGACGGGCGCCCGGCGCACCGGTTTCGGAGGCGGCGGCGGCCTGCCCGGCCAACACCGGCGGCCCCGTGGAGCACGCCACCGCCGTGGCCGACCTGCAGTCGGGGGGCTGCCCCGGCTATCTCGTGGTCAGCGCCCACGGCCAGGTCTCCGCCTTCGGTGCCGCCGTCTACCACGGCGACATGGCCGCCACCGCTCTCAACGCACCGGTGGTGGGCGCGGCGGCCACCCCGGGCGGGTCCGGCTACTACCTGCTGGGGGCGGACGGCGGCATCTTCTCCTTCGGTGACGCCCGGTTCTTCGGGTCGACGGGGAGCATGCGCCTGAACCGGCCGGTGGTGGGCATGGCCGTCACCCCGGACGGGGGTGGGTACTGGCTGGTGGCGTCGGACGGCGGGGTGTTCAGCTTCGGTGACGCCCGGTTCTTCGGTTCGACGGGCGGAATGCAGCTGAACCGGCCGGTGGTGGGGGTTGCCCCCTCGGCGGACGGGGCCGGCTACGACCTGGTGGCGTCCGACGGCGGGGTGTTCAGTTTCGGTGACGCCCGGTTCTACGGCAGCCTGGGCTCCCACCCGCCGGCGTACCCGGTCGTCGGGCTGGGGTCGACCACCGACAACGGGGGCTACTCCCTGGTGGACGAGTACGGCCACGTCTACACCTTCGGCGACGCCGTCCACTACGGCGACGCCGCCTGCCCGGTCAACCCGCCGTCCCTGGGCGCCGACCCCAACCTGATGGCCGACACCGGGGGCGGTACCCAGTTGCTCACCGTGGCCGGCCGGTATTCCGGCAGCACATCCGCCACCCTGGCGGTATGGCAGCGGCAGCCGGACGGGTGCTGGGCTGCGGCTCCGCTCGCCGGCCAGGCGGCCCAGCCTTTTTCCGCTGAGGTGGGATACAACCCGGCGACCGGTGCCGACCTGGAGGACCACCGCCGGGAGGGGGACGGGTCCACCCCCACCGGCCTGTACGGCTTCGAGCCGACCTTCTACGGCGTGTCCGCCTCGGTTCCCAACCCGGCGTACAGCTACCACCAACTGGTGTGTGGCGACTGGTGGGACGAGGACCCCTCCAGCCCGCAGTACAACACGTTCCAGCATGTGGCGTGCGGCGCCACCCCGCCCTTCGGCGGTGACAGCGAGAAGCTGTGGACCGAGACCGTGGCCTACCAGCACCTGGCGGTGGTCGACTTCAACCCGGCCCCCACCTCGAACCCGATCGGGTCGGGGGTGTTCCTCCACGACGACACCACCTCCGGCTACACCGCCGGTTGCGTGGCCCTGCCGTCCGGGCAGCTGGACGCCGTGCTGGCCTGGATGAACCCGTCGGCCCGGCCGCACATCGCCATCGGCACCCCGGCCGAGATGAACAACCTGTAGCAGCAGGGGAAAAAGTTAGGAGCCCAGCGGCTGCCGGCACCCTCCTGAACGTCCCGCTGGACAGCACGAACACGCTGGCCCCGTCAGGTAGGGCGGCCCAGCGACCAGCGGGAGGATCAGCGGCCCTCGAAGCTGGGCGGGCGGCCCTCGGCGAAGGAGCGGATCCCCTCGGCGAAGTCCGCTGAACGGAACAGGGCCATGGTCTCGAGCAGGACGTGGTGGGTGTGGCTGGGGAAGTCCTCGGTCATCCCGTGCCGGAACAGCCGCTTCATGCCCTGCACGGCCAGCGGGGCGTTGGCGGCGATCTCGGCCGCCCAGCGCTGGGCCTCGGGGAGGAGATCGTCGTCTCCGACCACCGCGTTGACCAGCCCCAGCTCCAGGCAGCGGCCGGCGTCGAGATCCCGGCCCAGGTAGGCGATCTCGGCCGCCTTGGCCCAGCCGACCAGCCGGGGCAGGTACCAGGTGCCCCCGCTCTCGGGTACCACCCCCCGCTTGGCGAACCCGGGCAGGATCCGGCTGGACGTGCCGGCCAGGCGGATGTCGCAGCCCAGGGCCAGGTCCACCCCGTAGCCGGCGGCGGCGCCGTTGAGGGCGCAGACCACCGGCGTGTCCATCTCGAACAGCACGGTGGTGGGCAGGTCCCGGGTGGACAGGTTGGTCACCGGCTCCGCCCCGGAGCTGCCGATACCGGTGCCGGCCAGGGCGTCCTTGATGTCCAGGCCGGCGCAGAACCCCTTGCCCGCCCCGGTGAGCACCACTGCCCTGACGCCGGGATCCCGGTCGGCGGCGAGGAACGCCTCGGTGAGCTCCCGCAGCAGCCGCACCGATATGGCGTTGCGCCGGTGCGGCCGGTTGAGCTGGATGGTCGCCACGCCGGCGGCGACGTCGTAGAGCACTTCGGGCTGGTTCGCCGGGCTGGCATCGGTCATGACCGGACACCATACGGACGCGGCGCTCCCCTTGGGAAGACCGGGGGCCCCGGCTGGTAGCCGTTTCGGGCCGGCCGGGGTGCGGTCAGTCGTCGGCGGCGTGGGCCTCGCCGTGGAAGCGGTCGTGCATCCCCTCCAGGGTGCCCGTGCTCAGCCGGTCGGGGACGTCCACCCCGTGTGCTGCCGCCAGGTGCTCGAGCAGGGCATCCCCGGTCGGCGCGAGCCCGTCGTGGTGGTGGTCCGCCGGCCCGTGCTCGGCCTCCTGCAGTTGGTCCTCGCTCACTTCGTCCACGCCTCACCTATACCCCGGAGCGATTGCCGCACCGGTCCCCGTTCGCTGCCGGGGGGCTACCTCACCGGCTCACCGGCACCGCCGGAGCCGGTCTGTTCTGGAGCCGCCAATGAGTGACCTTTTTCCCGTCCCGGCATTGGAGTCACACGGACCGCTCGCCTAACGTCGGCGCATGGACATCCAAGGAACTTCATCGATCGTCACCGGGGGCGCCTCCGGTCTGGGAGAGGCGACCGCCCGCCAGCTGGCCCAGCGGGGAGCCCGGGTCGTCGTCGCCGACCTGCAGGACGAGAAGGGCGAGGCCCTGGCCAAGGAGATCGGCGGCATCTACGTCCACTGCGACGTCACCAGCACCGATGAGGTGATCGCCTCGGTGGAGGCGGCCAAGGACCTGGGGCCGCTGCGGTCGCTGGTCAACTGCGCCGGGATCGGGGCCGCCAGCCGCACCATCGGCAAGGACGGCACCTACGAGTCCGCCTTCAATCTGGACTACTTCAAGAAGGTCATCGAGATCAACCTGGTCGGCACGTTCAACTGCATCCGCATCGCCGCCACCGCCATGTCGCTCACCGAGCCGCTGGCTGACAACGAGCGGGGGGCCATCGTCAACACCGCCTCCCTGGCCGCCTTCGACGGTCAGATCGGCCAGGCCGCCTACTCCGCCTCCAAGGGCGGCGTGGTGGGCATGACCCTGCCCATCGCCCGGGACCTGGGCGTGGTCGGCATCCGGGTCAACACCATCGCCCCCGGCCTCATCGACACCCCCATCTACGGCAGCGGGGAGGCGTCGGAGGCGTTCAAGGAGAAGCTGAAGCGGGACGTGGTGTTCCCCGACCGCCTGGGCAAGCCCGAGGAGTTCGCCAGCCTGGCGGTGGAGCTGATCACCAACAGCTACATGAACGCCGAGACCATCCGCATCGACGGGGCCGCCCGGCTCCAGCCGAAGTGATCGGAGACTGAGCCGTGGCCATCATCGAGTACTCCACCGACGGCCACGTGGCCGTCATCACCATCAACCGGCCCGACGCCCGCAACGCCGTCAACGGGGAGGTCGCCAACGGCATCGAGGAGGCCATCGACCGCCTCGAGTCAGACGACTCCCTGTGGCTGGGCATCCTGACCGGGGTCCCGCCGGTGTTCTCCGCCGGTGCCGACCTCAAGGAGATCAACGCCGGCCGGGCCGCCGCCCTGGCCACCGCCAGAGGCGGCTTCGCCGGGATCACCCGCCGGGAGCGGACCAAGCCCATCATCGCTGCCGTCGACGGCCCGGCCCTGGCCGGGGGCACGGAGATCTGCCTGTCGTGCGACCTGATCGTGGCGTCCACCACCGCCAGGTTCGGTATCCCCGAGGTGAAGCGCTGCCTGGTGGCCGCCGGCGGCGGGCTGTTCCGGCTGCCGCGCCGGATCCCGTTCAACATCGCCATGGAGCTGGCCCTCACCGGCGACCCCATCGACGCCGAGCGGGCCCACCACTTCGGCCTGGTCAACTACCTGACCGAGCCGGGCCAGGCGCTGGAGCGGGCCAAGCAGCTGGCCAAGCAGATCGAGGCCAACGCTCCGGTGGCCGTGCGGGAGTCCCGTCAGGCCATTCTGGCCGCCATGACCGAGGACGAGGACACCGGCTGGCGCCTCTCCGGCGAGGCCATGGCCCGGGCCATGTCCAGCGAGGACATGAAAGAGGGCCTGACCGCCTTCATCGAGAAGCGCCCGCCCAACTGGGCCGGTAAGTAGGCAGGACCGGGAGGGGCAGCCCAGCCCGAGCGGGCCCGGCCCAGGGCCGGCCGCTGGGCCGGGCTGCCCCCGTGACCCCGTCCCCCAGCCTGTACGGCCGGCCCCCCTTACCTGGGGGTTGCGGCCGGGCCGCCGGTGGCTCCCGGGGCCCGTGGCCGCACCGCCGCTCCGGGTTGCGGCCGGGCCGCCGGTGGCTCCCGGGGCCCCGTGGCCGCACCGCCGCTCCGGGAATATCGGGATGTCTGGCGATCGGGTGCAACCATCCCGGCCCGGCGTACGTCTCTAGAGGTCGGCGCCGGGCGGAGAGGCATCTCCGCCCGGTGACCGCCCGGACCTACGGCGGCCGGCACCCGTGACGGGGTCCGGTGGCCCGACCTCTACAGGAGAACCAGCCCGGCCATGAACCCCAGCTCCCCCCGACACTCCCCCCGCCACCGACGGCTCGCGCCGGGGTCCCGGCGGTGGCGGCTCGCGCCGGGGTCCCGGCGGTGGCGGCTCGCGCTGGGGTTCCGCCACGGGCGGCTCGCGCCGGGTTCCCGGCGGTGGCGGCTGCTGGCCGGCCCGGCGGTGCTGGCCGCGGTGGCGGGCGGCGCGGTGATGACCGCGACGGAGGTCGGTACCGCCGTACCCGCCTCCGGCAGCCAGGCGTCTCCGGCATCGGGGCCGGCCGGGACGGCCAGCCCGGCTCCGGCGTCGGGGCCGGCCGGGACGGCCAGCCCGGCTCGCGCCCCGGCGCCGCTGGCGGTCGCCTCGAGCACCCCGGCGGCCGGTTCCGTCGGGGTGGACGGCACCCACCCGCTCACCATCACCTTCAACCAGCCGGTCGGCCGGGCCGGACCGTACCCCACGATCAGCCCGGCCGTACCCGGCGGGTGGTCGGCGGCCGGCGACCAGCTCACCTTCACCCCCACCGGGGCTCTGCCGCCCGCCAGCAGGATCACCGTCACTGTCCCGCCGGGCCTGCGGGCCGCGGCCGGAGCGGTGCTGTCCCGGGCGGAGACCATCACCTTCATCACCGCCTCCGGGTCGGTGCTGGCCCTCGACGAGGCGTTGGCCCGGCTGCACTACCTACCGCTCGTCTTCACCCCGGCCGGGCCGGTTCCCGACACGCCGGCCGCCCGCCAGCGGGCGGTCTACCGGCCGCCCGCCGGCACGTTCAGCTGGGCCTGGCCGTCGGTTCCGCCCGCTCTGGCCGCCACCTGGGCCGAAGGCCGCCCCACGGTCATGCTCAAAGGAGCGGTCATGGCCTTCGAGGCGGACCGCGGCCTGGCCGTCGACGGGGTGGCCGGACCGCAGGTGTGGGCCGCTCTCGACTCCACCACCCGGGTGGACCCGCACGGATACACCTACGCCCTGGCCTCCAAGACCCGGCCCGAGTCGCTCACCGTGTGGCACGACGGCTCGGTCGTCGCCCACACCGCCGCCAACACCGGCATCCCCCAGGCGCCCACCGCCGACGGCACCTTCACGGTCTACGAGCGCCTGGCCCACCAGGTGATGCGGGGCATCAACCCCGACGGCAGCCACTATGCCGACCCGGTCTCGTGGGTGGCCTACTTCAACGGCGGAGACGCCGTCCACTACATGGGACGGCCCTCCTACGGTTACCCGCAGAGCCTGGGCTGCGTCGAGCTTCCTTACCGGCCGGCCGAGGCGATCTGGCCGTACCTGACGCTCGGCACCCTGGTGACCGTCACCGGCTGATCGCGGCTCCCGTCGCCGGCCGGGTCAGTCCCGGTCGAGGTGACCCAGGAACCGGTCCACCGCCTGGTTCCAGGCCCGGGGATCCTCGAAGTAGGGGGAGTGGCCGCACCCGGGGATCTCCACCACCGAGGCGTCGGGTAGCAGCCCGGCCAGGGCGCGAACCGCAGCCGGCGGGAACAGCGGGTCGCGTCCGCCGACCAGGCACAGGACCGGCATGGTCAGGCGACCCGCTTCCGCGGCTTCGTGGCTGACGGCCAGCAGCCGGGGGATGATCACCGCCGGGTCGGCGCTGCCCATCCGGCCGAGCGACTGGTACAGGTGGGCCAACCCCGGCTGGGCGGACGAGAACCTTTCGCCCAGCGCCGGGTGGTAGCCGAGCAGGTCGGGCGGGGCCAGGCTGGGCGCCCCCCGGTCGCCCATGGCCGCCGATATCGACCCGGAGGTGAACCCGCCGAGGGTGTCGGCCAGCACCAGGCTGCGGGCCAGGCCGGGCCGGGCCAGCGCCGCCCCCACCGTGGTCCAGCCGCCCATGGACTGCCCGACCAGATCGGCCCGTCCTATCCCCAGGTGGTCCAGAACCGCCAGCAGGTCACCCGCCGCCACCAAAGGTCCGGACCGGCCGGCCCGGTCGGTGGACCGCCCGTAGCCCCGGTGGTCCCAGATCACGACCCGCCGCTCCTGGGAAAAAGGGGCCACCTGCTGGAACCACACCGCATGGTTGCCGCCGGCTCCGTGGCTCAGGACCAGCGGGACCCCTCCCTCGCCGACCGCCTCGAAGTACAGGCTCTCCCCGTCGTGCTCGACGAACCCGGTCAGGCGGGGGATGGTGGGCATGTGTCATTCTGGCCCACCGGGGGAGGAGCCGCCGGACCCGTACCGGGTGGCCGGCGGAACCGGGTACGGCCGGGCAGGGTGGCCAGCGCGATGGCGGCGGCGGCCAGGGCGACCACGGCGGCGGCGAACAGGCCCAGATCCATCCCGCTCATGAAGGCGCTGCGGGCGGCGTCGGCCACCGCCGCCCCCGGGGCGCCTCCGAGCTGGTGGGCGATGGCCAGCGCCGCCCCCACCGAGCTGCGGACAGCCTGCTCCAGCACCTGGGGCAGGTGGAGCGGGGCCAGGGCCGCGGAGACGCGCCCTTCGTAACGGTTGGAGAGCAGGTTGCCGATCACCGCCACCCCCAGGGCGCCCCCGGTCTGGAGGAACGTCCCGTTGGTCGCCGCCCCCACGCCGGTGTGCTCCTGCGGCAGCGAGCCCATCACCGAGGCCGTGGCCGACGGGATGACCAGCCCGGCGCTGGCACCCACCAGGATCATGCCGACCACCACGCCGCCGTAGGTGGTGTCGACCGTGGCGCCGGACATCTGCCAGAACCCGGCGGCGGCCATCAACAGGGCGCCGGCGATGGTGACCCTGGTGCCCGCCGCTCCCACCAGCCGGTCGGCCAGCGGGGCGACCACGGCGATGGCGCCGGCGGCCGGCAGGATCCGGACGCCGGCCTGCAACGGGGTGTAGCCCAGTTGGAACTGCAGGAACTGGGTGAGGACGAACATGGAGCCGAACAGCCCGAACATCATCAGCGACACCGACACGATCGGCGCCGAGAACCTTCTGTCCCGGAAGAACGCCAGCCTCAGCATGGGATGCGTGCTCCTGTGCTCCCATTCGACGAAGGCGGCCAGCACGGCCAGGCCGCCGATGCCGGTACCGAGCACCAGAGCCGAGGACCAGCCGTGCACCGGAGCCTCGATGATGGCGCAGAGCAGCAGTCCCAGCCCGGCCACGGACAGCAGCGACCCCACCGCGTCCGGGCGGCGGGCCGAGGGGTCCCTCGAGTCGGGCACGAGTGGCACCGCCAGGGCGAATCCCAATGCGGCCACCGGGACGTTGACCAGGAAAACCGACCCCCACCAGAAGTGGTCCAGCAGGAGGCCGCCGATGATGGGGCCGGCGGCGATCCCGGCCCCGCTGGTGGCGGCCCACAGCCCGATGGCCCGTTGCCGCTCCCGCGGGTCGGTGAAAGTGTTGGTGATGACGGCCAGGGTGGAGGGCATGATCAGCGCGCCGCCGGCACCCATGCTGGCCCGGGCGGCGATCAGGTGCCCCACCGATCCGGAGAAGGCCGCCCAGGCCGAGCACCCGGCGAACAGCACCAGGCCGGCGAGGAACGTGCGCTTGCGTCCCACCCGATCGGCGAGGCTGCCCGATACCAGCATCAGCCCGGCGAATGCCAGCACGTAGGCATCCACGATCCACTGCAGGTCACTGAGGCTGGCGTGGAGCCGGCCCACCAGGGTCGGCAGCGCCACATTCAACACGGTGTTGTCCAAGGTGACGATCAGCAGCGATACGCACAGCACGGCCAGCGCCAGCCAGCGGCGGGGCGAGCCGGTGCCGGCGGAGCCGTGCCCGATCGCTTCGGCCCGCATCGCACACCTCCTCCTCGGCCGACTGCGACGCTACGGCCGTGCCGCCGGGACGGGGCAGGGTCGGAGGGCTCTACCCGGGCCGGCCGTGTCGATGTCGCTGTCACCTTCTTCTCGCCATGACCGGAACCGTCCACCCGCCCGGGTCGCCGATCTGCTATCAGGGTAAAGGTACAAGGATTGCCGACCGAGAAGAACCGGTATGGGCAGCAACAGATCCAGCGCGAGCGGCCCGAGCGGTCGGGCGCGCCTCGGTGCCGAGCTGCAGCGCCACGCCGACCGGATCGCGGCGTCGGTGCTCGAATGGTGGCTGGCGAACCGCCCGGATCCCTCCCCGCCGGATCCGGTGGTGACCGACGACATCCTGCGGGTCTCCAGGCTCGGGGCCATGGCCATCGGCCGGTTCCTGATCAGTGGGGAGCTGCCGGGCGACGACGAGCGGGCGACCATATCCTCGCCGGCGGTGGCCGCCCTGCACGACCGGGTGCCCCTGGACGAGCTCACCAAGCTGTACCTGGCCAACCGGGACATCACCTGCCGGGAGCTGGCCGGCTTCGCCCGGCAGCTGGACGTGGACGGCGCCAGCCTGAGGGCCGCCCAGGACACCACGCGCCTCGGGATCGAGAGCGCCATCGTGGGGGTGATACGCAGCTTCGAGACCGCCCGCCGCAGCCTCGAGGAGGAGCTGAGCGCCGAACGGGAGCGGCTGGCCCACAACGCTGTCCACGACACCCTGACCGGACTGCCGAACCGGACCCTGCTGACCGACCGGTTGGACCAGCTGCTGCCCCGGCGGAGCCAGGGCGCCGCCCGGATGAGGGGCCGGTCCCGGTTCGCCGCCCTGTTCATCGACATCGACCGCTTCAAGTCGGTCAACGATCTGGGCGGCCACCGGGCCGGTGACGACCTGCTGGTGGCGGTGGCCCAGCGGCTGCGGGCCGTGATCCGCCGCCAGGACACCCTGGCCCGGCTGGGCGGAGACGAGTTCGTGGTGCTCTGCCCCGACCTGGTCGATCCGGCCGCCGAAGCCGCCGCGGTGGCCGAGCGCATCACCGCGGTGATGCACCAGCCGTTCCGGGTGGGACCGGAGGGCCGGGAGTTCTACGTGTCGGCCAGCGTGGGGATCGGTCTGGCCGGGTTCGGCGACACCGCCGAGTCGATCCTGGCCCGGGCCGACGCCGCCATGTACGCGGCCAAGAGCCGGGGCGGGGGGATCCACCAGATCTATGACGACTCGGTGGATTCCGCCCTGCGCCGCCGGCCCGAGCTGGTCAACGAGCTGCACGCCGCCCTCGCCCGCGGGGAGCTGTCGCTGCACTACCAGCCGGTCATGCACCTGGGTACCGACCAGGTCCGCTACATGGAAGCCCTGGCCCGGTGGTGCCATCCCCGCCTGGGACCGGTGCCACCGGACGAGTTCATCCCGCTGGCCGAAGAGACCGGGGTCATCGTCCCCCTGGGCCGGTGGGTGATCACCCAGGCCCTGGCTGATTGCGCCGCCTGGCGGGCCCGGACCCGGCCCGGGGTGGGGGTGGCCGTCAACGTGTCGGGCCGTCAGCTCTCCGACGCCGGTCTGGCCGACCATCTGGCAGCCACCCTGCAGGCCACCGGCCTGGACCCGGCCGAGGTGACCCTGGAGATCACCGAGAGCGTCCTGGTGAGCGCCGAGGCCGGTTCGGTACCCGCCCTCGACGCCCTCAAGGCCACCGGGGTGCGACTGGCCATCGACGACTTCGGCACCGGGTACTCGTCGCTGGCCTACCTCAGGCAGCTGCCGGTCGAGACGGTCAAGGTGGACCGCAGCTTCATCTCCGGGCTGGACGCCGCCGGTGGTGACGCCGCCATCGTGGCCGCCATGGTGGAACTGGCCCACAGCCTGGGCCTGTCGGTGGTGGCCGAAGGGGTGGAGACCGCCGGCGAGCTGGAGATCGTCCGCCGGGCCGGCTGTGACGAGGCCCAGGGCTACCTCCTGGGACGCCCGGCCCCGGCCTGCTCCGCTCCGGTGCAGGACCTGGCCGCCTCGTCGTCCTGAGACCCGGCCCGGCCGCCGACCCGTTAGCGTCGGATGGGTGACGGGCAGGCTCGCTTCCGCGGTCGCCGCGGCAGCCGCCGCGTTGGTGCTCCTCGGAGGGTGCGCCAGCCACCCCGCTGCCTCACGGCCGGCGCCGCCGGCCAGCCCTCCGTCCACCTCCGCCTCCGGCTCGACCCCCCTGACCCTGCTGGACCAGCGCTGCGGCCCCCTGCCCCGACCGGTCTACCAGCTGGGCGGCGCGCAGGCTGTAGGTAACGCCACACCGCTGCGGGTCCAGGCCGGCGTCGGTGCCCGCTTCGTCGTGTGGGCCTCCTACGCCCGGCGGCACCTGTCCGGCCTGTCGGTGACCCCCGCCGGCCTGCAGGTGCTCTGCCACGTCGACCAGCCCGGCCCGGGCGGCGGCCCGGCCGCCGTGCTCCAAGGCCCCCAGCGGGGCAGCTTCACGGTCGGGACCCGCACCGACGACTGCGGCCCCTGCGCCGGGCTGGCCTTCCGGGCCGACGTGACCGTCGAGCCGGTCGCCAGACCCTGACCGGGGACGGGCCGGGACCCGTCAGGCGGTCAGTCGAACAGCCACCGGCGGCTGCCCTCGGCCCGCAGCAGGCGCCCGAAGGCCAGCCCGTCGAAATGGGCGGCGGAGACGGGGATGTCCGACCCTTCCAGCTCCCTGTTGAGCCTGATCCGGGTCCGCCGGGCCAGGTCGGGGTCCACGTCGAACATGGCCTCCCACTCGTCGTCGACCAACTCCACCGGGCAGTGCACCACGTCGCCGAGGAGCATGGCCCGTTCCGTCCCCGAAGACAGCACGATCACCGTGCTGCCGGGGGTGTGGCCGGGGGCCTCGATCCGGTCGATGCCGGGGACCAGCGGGCCCGAACCGTCCCACATCTCGAAGCGGGCGGCCACCGGCCGCAGGATGTCCGCCTCCGGGCCGGGATGCTCGACCAGGAAGTGCTCCCAGTCCGCCCCCGCCGCCCGGTACGTGGCCGAGGGGAAAACCGGCCGGCCGTCCCCGTAGGAGGCCCAGCCCACGTGATCGAGATGCAGGTGGGTGAAGACCACGTCGGTGACGTCGCCCGCCTCCACCCCCAGGCGGCGCAGCGACTCCATGAACGCCCCGCCCTCGATCCCCAGCAGTGTCCGCGGCCCCACCCCCAGATCGACCAGCACGGTACGATCCGTGCCTCGCACCAGGAACCCGCCCATGGCGAAGCCGAGCAACCCGTCTCCGCCGAGCAGCCCGGCGTGGGGAGCCCACTGGTCGTCGGTGGTGCCCCTGAACGCCCTGGTCGGCTGGAACCGCCCGGCCCCGTCGAGCACCGCGTCGACCTGCAGATCCCCTATTCGCATGTCCGGCGAGGGTACAGGCCGGACGCCGCCCGGTCCCCGCTGGGGGCGCGGTAACCGGATCCCCACCCCTGATAGCAGTTCATGACGTCGGGTAGCTTGGGATCGTCATGGGTCGATGGGAGCCGAACGCACGCGGCCGGCTGGAGCAGGCGGCGATGGAGCTCTACGTCGAGCGGGGATTCGACAACACCACGGTGGCCGAGATCGCCAGCCGGGCCGGTCTCACCGAGCGCACCTTTTTCCGGCACTTCGCCGACAAGCGGGAGGTGCTGTTCGGTGGAGCCCCGGCCCTGGAGGAGCGGCTGGTGGGGGCGGTGCTCGACGCCCCCGCCGCGACGGCCCCGCTGGACGCCGTCGCCCTGGCGCTGGAGGCGGCGGGCTCGTTCTTCGAGGGGAACCGGGATCGGGTCAGGAGCCGCCAGATGGTGGTGGAGTCGAACCCGGAGCTGCGTGAGCGGGAGCTGATCAAGCTGGCTTCGCTGGCCTCGGCGCTGGCGGATGCCCTGCGCCGGCGGGGGGTCCAGGACCCGGCCGCCGCCCTGGCCGCCGAGGCCGGCCTGGCCGTCTTCCGGGTCGCCCTGGGCCGCTGGATCCACGGGGCCGGCGCCGGGGACCTGGCGGCGGAGCTGCGGGCCTCCTTCGACGAGCTGAGGGCGGTCACCACCCCCCGGCGCCCGTCCCGGACGCTCCGCCGGGAACGGTAGGCGCCGTACCGCGGGGGAGGGCCGCCCGGCCCGCCCGACATCGCTCCCGGCCCGGCGGGAAAAAGTTCTGACCGCCGGGAATGCCGGGCCCACCCCGCAGGTTGACCTGTATGCGCTCGGTCCTCCCCCCGGACTTGGAGCGCCTGAAGGGTCCATGGCCAGGGTTGCCCCCCCCGCCCTGGCCGGACCCTTGTCTTCGATGGGCCGCCGGCGGCGACGGCTGGGCGGTTGCACACCGGCCGGGCCGGCCTGCCCAGCCGGTCATGTCGGCGTCAGCGGCGCCCCGCCGCCGGATCGGTTCCCTCCACCGCATGCTCCGGGGCCGGGGTAGGGGTAGGGCTGGAGGTCGGGGCCGGCGTCGGGGTCGGGGCCGGGACGGCCAGCAGGCCGGGCAGGGCGGCGGCGGCCACGGCGGCCAGGATGCCCAGCGTCTCCAGCCACGCGGCGGCGGGAGCGCCGGAACCCAGGAGACCGGTGAGGGCCGTGACCGGCAGGGCGGGGGCCAGGGTCGTGAGCAGCCGGCGCCGCCACCGGCGGACGGCGGCCGGTCTGATGGCAGCCACCCGCGGGACCTCGGCCGCCGCCGCATAAGTGACATGGAGGCACCACAGCAGGGCCGCCATGGCGACCGAGCCGCCGATCCGCGTGGCCGTACCCGACGGTTGGGTGGTCACCGCGTACGCGACGGCCAGCAGCGCCAGGGTGACCGTGGGCCACGGCCATTGCGGGGCCACCGCCGCGGCTACGGCGCCGGTCGCGGCCAGCGCTCCCAGCACGGCGACGGCGGGGACGGGGCGCCCGGCGATGAGAACAGCGGCGGCGACACAG
>DASSZD010000175.1:0-32362 GCA_035702985.1 Acidimicrobiales bacterium | reverse complement strand
CTGACCAGCGGAGGGAGTGGGATTTGAACCCACGGGGACTTGCATCCCAAAGCTTTTCAAGAGCTTCGCATTCGGCCGCTCTGCCATCCCTCCTGATCCTCCAGACACTACCGGGCCGCCGGCGTCACCACCGCCGCGCCGGCGGCTCGCCGAGAACGTCGTGGGCGCCGGTCGCCGACCACTGCTCGAGGGAGGGATGCGGCGCCCCGACCCAGCGGACCAGGGGATGGACCTCCAGGGCCGGCCGGGCCCCGTCGGAGATGTGCCCGGTCGGCACCTCCGACGGCGACAACGGCTCCAGCAGGTACGGGTGTGACACCCGGGGTCCGAACAGCACCACGTTGTCGGTGCCGGGCAGGGCGGCGGACGGCACTATCACCCCGGCCGCTCCCGCCGCCCGCAGGCGTTCGCCGAGGGCCCGGGTGGGCCCGTAGTCGTCTCCGACCAGCTCGGCCGGGCTCAGGCCGAACGCCTGGCAGTCGTCGAAGCCGATCCGCACCAGGCGGTCCGGGTCGGGGATCAGGACGGCCCACAGGTTGAGCAGCACCTGGTCCGCATCGCCCGTGGGGCCGACGTGGTGGCGCAGGATCTCGGCGGCCGGCCCGAGCGGGTGCAGGCAGAGGTACTGGACGGTGTCGGCCAGGGCCAGGTGGAACCGCCCGTTGCGGGAGCTGGGGAAGGCCCACCAGGGAGTGTCGTAGGCGGCGTGGCGGTAGGCGACGAGGGGGGCGGTCACCCGGCCATGGCCCGGGCCCCGCTTGCCGCCGCCAGCAGCGCCGGGTACCGGAGCGGATCGCCGAGCAGGTCCTGTGGCTTCACGCCCAGGGCCGGGTGGCTGCGCCCGAACCAGGCCAGCACCCCGGGCCCGGTGAACACGTGGCGCAACTGGTTGGTCACCTGGGCCACGACCCGGATGCGGGCCTCGTCCTCGCCGGCGGGGATGGTGCCCCCCGGCGCCAGCCATCTCTGCAGCTGCCGGGTGGACACCCCGAGCAGCTCGGCCAGCTCCTTCTGCGGCGCCGCAGTCACCGCTGCGGTCCAGGCCAGCACCTCCCGGACGGAGCGGTCGGGGCCCACCGGCCGGTTGGCCAGCAGATCGCGCAGCGCCTGGCGGAACTGCTCCAACGCCACCCGCAGCTCGGCCCGCCGGCCGGCCGGCTCGTCGGCGCGCAGGGCCTTCTCGGCCCTCAACGCCCCGGCGAACAGCATGGTGGTGAGATAGGGGTCGCCGCCCAGCTTCAGGGGGGCGTCGGCGTGCAGCCGGGTGTCCAGGCTGTCGACCAGGTCGGCCACCTCGGGCGGCACGGCGGGGGAGGCCCGCAGCAGGGCGGTGGCCCCGTTGACCTCGTCCAGGAGACCGTCCAGATCCACCGCTGTCGCAACCATGTCACCATGGTACGACAGCTATCCGCCAACGGGCCGGTCTAGCCGGGCGCGGCCCCGGCCTGGCCCGGCGTGGGGGTCAGCAGGCCGGCCAGGGCCCCGCCGGCCGCCGATCCGAGGGCGATGAGGGCGGTGGAGGCGTTGCCGACGGCCGTGTCGTAGGCGGTGCCGGGGATGTGGTCGCCCACGGTCAGGGCCAGCCATATGCCGGCGATCAGCGTCCCCAACCCCACCGCCAGCAGCCCGATGACCCGCAGGTCGTAGCTGGAGGCGGTGGCGGCCATCCGGGTGATGGCCTCCACCCGTTCGGTCCTGGCCGAGTAGCCGGCGGGGCTCATCCCGGCCGTCCCCGGGCCGGCCGACCCCGGGCCGGCGGGCGCCGGTTCGGTGATGTCGACCACGGGCGGTGCCGGGGCCGGCCCGGCGAAGCCCCCAGCCGCCGCTCCCACCGCCGCCGGCGCCCTCTGCTCGGCGGATGCCCAGGTGGGGGACGCCGGCCCCCGGTCCGGGCCGGCCGCCGCCAGGCGGGCGGCCTGGCGGGTGAGGGACGCCCGGGTCGCCGGTGGGGGAGCGAACAGCCCCACCATGGCCCCGCTCAGGGCCCCGGCGGCCGCCCAGTACTCGGTGGGGACCGTGTGGTTGACCGCCACCGTGATGCCGGCCAGCAGGAACAGGATGATCATGGCGGACCCGATGGACGCCACCCCCACCAGGCCCACGCTGCGGCTCTCCATGCCTCGTGGGTACCACCGGGGCGGCCCGGGCCGGCCAGGTAATGGACGATGGTCCAGCCTTTCGGCCCCGGTTCGGGGCCCGGAAGCGGCCGGGCCGGGGACGGGCGGGCAGGGGCGAAGCCTGGGCCGAGCCGTGGGTGGGTAGGTTCAATCCCGCCGATGCCATGCTCCCCCCGCCGGTCCTCCGGTCGCCCCCGCCCCGTCCTCTCCGCGGCCTCGCTGCTCGTGGCGGCCGGTCTGATCGTGACGGCCTGCTCGTCGGGTGCCCCGGCCGCCAAGCGGGCCCCCGGCAGCAGCCCGGCGCAGAAGGCCGTGGCCGCCTCACCAGCCACCACATCCACCACCGACCCGCAGCTGCCAGCGGCGTTCTCGACCCCCCTCGACGGCCCCCACCTGGCTCCCGGGTCGGATCCCTCCGCCCTGCCCGGCCCGATCCTCATCGCCGACCGGACCAACAACCGATTGCTGGTCGTCAACCCCCAAGGCCAGATCGTGTGGCAGTTCCCCCGGCCCGGCGACCTGGCTCCCGGCCAGACCTTCAAGATCCCCGACGACGCCTTCTTCACCCCTGACGGCAAGTACATAATCGCCACCGAGGAGGACGATTTCGTCATCTCCGTCATCGACGTGGCCACCGGGAAGATCGTCTACCGCTACGGCCATCCCGGCCTCAGCGGGGCCGCCCCGGACTACCTGTGGAACCCCGACGACGCCCTGATGCTGCCCGACGGCTACATCCTCAGCGCCGACATCAAGAACTGCCGGCTTTTGCTGATCGGCCCGGATTCCCACACCCCGGCCCGCATCTACGGCACCACCACCAACAGCTGCTACCACTCCCCGCCGGCCCGTTTCGGCAGCCCAAACGGGGCGTTCCCGATGGCCAACGGCCACTACCTGGTGACCGAGATCAACGGTGACTGGGTCGACGAGATGGGCATCAACGGGCAGATCTTCGACTCCTTCCACCCGCCCGGTCTCAGCTATCCCTCTGACTCCAACGAGGTGTCACCAGGCGTCTACGTGTCGGTCAGCTACAGCGACCCCGGCGTGCTGGAGACGTTCAACGGCCAGGGCCAGCTGCTGTGGCGGTACAAGCCGCTGCCCGGCGACCCGCAGCTCAACCAGCCGTCGCTGGCCATGCCGCTGCCCAACGGGGACTTCCTGATGAACGACGACTACAACCACCGGGTGGTCGTGATCGACCCCCGCACCGACAAGGTGGTGTGGCAGTACGGCCACACCGGGGTGGCCGGCAGCGCCCCCGGTTACCTCGACAAGCCCGACGGGGTGGACCTGGCCCCGCCGTACTCGCTTCTCATCCGCCACGCCCCGACCATGGGCCAGCCGAGCGGGGCCGGCCAGACGGCCACGGCCACCCCGACGACCACGACCCAGCCCGCAGGATAGGCGCCCGGGCTGGCGACGCCCGGCGCCCCCGCCTGCCGGGTGACCTCCGGGAGGCGCCACCGGCCCGGCCGCCGGGGAGAAGCCGGCTTGGTCCGGGCATAGCCGCCGCCGTCCTGGGTAGCCCCACCTGGTGGCAGACATCCCGGGCGCACCCAATGTCCTGGATCTGCCGGGCGTGACGCAGGTCGAGGCCGTCGGTCGGGGTGGGTTCGCGACCGTCTATCGGGGCTGGCAGCCGGCGTTCAACCGGGCGGTGGCGGTGAAGGTCCTCGATCACGACCCCGGCGGCTCGGCGTCCGGCCGTTTCGACAAGGAGGTACGGGCCCTGGGATCCCTGTCCGGGCACCCCCATGTCGTGGCGGTGTACCAGGCCGGGGCCCTCGCCGACCGGCCCTACCTGGTGATGCCCTTCCTGGAGGGGGGCTGCCTGGAGGACCGCCTCCGGGACCGTCCGGTCGCCCCGCAGGCCGCCGTACAGATCATGGCCGCCATCGCCAGCGCCGTGGGAGCGGCCCACCACCTTGGCATCCTGCATCGCGACATCAAACCGGCGAACATCCTGTTCAACTCCTACGGCGATCCGCAGCTGGCCGATTTCGGGATAGCCCGCTTCCGCGACTCCACCATGACCTCCGGGCTGGTAGCTGCCACCGTGACCTATGCCGCCCCGGAGGTGCTGGGCGGAGCCCGGGCGAGTGAAGCGGCCGACGTCTACTCGCTCGGGGCCACCCTGTACGCGGCCCTCCGGGGCGAGCCGGCGTTCGCCCCCCGACCAGGTGAGGCGCCCATAGCCTTCGCCGTGCGGGTGTACAGCGAGCCGGCGCCCGACCTGGCCGGCTGCTGTCCGGTGCCGCCGGCCCTGGCCGCGGTGGTGGCCAAGGCCATGGCCAAGGACCCGGCCGCCCGCTACGGGTCGGCTGAGGCCTTCCGGGACGCCCTCCTCGGCACCGGGCTGAACGAGCCGGTCACCGCCCCGGCCCAGCGGCCGCCGGGAATGTCCGGGCCGGCTGGATCGGCCGGTCGGCGCCCGAAGCGGGCCGCCGCTGCAGCCACCGCCCTGGCTGTGCTGATAGGCGGAGGTGTCGCCGCCGCCGCGGAGATGGGAGGACACCGCTCCACGCCGTCCCCCGTGGCCCAGCCGGCCGACCCCACCACGACCACCTCCAGCCCCGCCCCGGTCACCACGGTGATGCCGTCCACCACGGTGGCGCCGCCTACGACGGCAGCGCCACCTAGCACGCCTCCGGTTTCCTCCCAGACCTCCACTCCGCCGGCGGCGGGTGCGGCTCCGACCGGCGCCGGGCCGCCATCGGCCGGTGGGGTCGCCACCCCCGCCGCGCTGCCGGCCGGCGCCATCACCGCCGCCATAGACCACTACTACGCCCTGGTCGACCAGCACCGGCTGGACACGTCCTGGACCTGGCTCACCAGCGCCTACCAGCAGCGCCTGGGGCGCAGCTACTACAACAGCTTCTGGGACGGGATACAGGGCGTGAAGCTGCTGTCAGTGGCGCCCGCGGCCGGGGCCGCGTCGCTCCGGCTCCGCTACCGGGAGACCAGCGGCACCGTCTCGACCGAGTCGGCCGAGGTCACCTTGGCGGTGGATCGCGGAACGGACCGGATCCTGATCGCCTCCTACCGGGTCACGGGCTGACCGGCCTCAGCCCACCGGGGCGGCCAGCGTCAGCAGCGTCTGGGTCGCCGAGGAGAGCACCTCCAGGAACTGCCGGGCGGCCGCCCCGGGCACCGTCGCCGGGGCCGCCACCATCAACTCGGTCCTCGGTGAGCCGCCCGACTGCACCTGCAGGACCCTGATCTCGCCCGGCGACCAGCCCGACGGGGCGGTGGGGTCACGCCACTCGATGGGCAGCGAAGCCACCCCGGCCGACACGTGGCGCACCTTGTCCCGGGCCCGGACGGCGACCTGTTCGGAGCGGGCCGCCACCTGCCTCACGGCGTCGTCAAAGACCGAGTAAACCTCGGCGAATGAAGCGGTCAGATACTCCCCTGCGAACAAGTTCCTCACCTCTCGTCACCAGCACCCATCAGCGGTGCCGGTATCACAGCGCGCTTGCGCCTCCCGTCACCAGGGGCGAACGGCTCTTGGTGGGATGCCTCAGCGGCCGGAGCCCCAGCTGTCCCAGTAGGTGATCTCCTCCACGGGGGGCCGCTGCGCCGGCTTGAAGTCGAGGCCCACGGTGTAGGCCACGGGCAGCAGAGCCACCTGGGTGACCCGGTCGTAGGGGATGCCGAGCAGCTCGGCCGCCTCTTTTTCCTTGATCAGGTGCAGGGTGGTCCATGCCGCCCCCAGCCCCCGCGACCGCAGGGCCAGCATGAAACTCCACGCCGCCGGGATCACCGAACCGTACAGACCGGCCGCCGCCGCGTTGGCCATGTCCTCCACCCGGCCCTGGATGCACGGGATGACGTGTACCGGCACCTCGGCCAGGATGTCGGTTAGATACAGGGCGCTCTCGTAGACCTTCCTGGTCTGGTCGTCCATGGCCCGGCCGGCGGAGGACTCCAGGTAACCCCGGCCCCCCTCGTTGTACAGGCGGGCCAGCTCCCGTCTCTTGTCGGCGTCGGTGACAACCATCCACCGCCAGCCCTGCGAGTTGCTGCCGGTCGGGGCCTGCACGGCCAGCCGCAGGCAGTCCAGCACCACCTCGGCCGGCACCGGCCGGGACACGTCCAGCCGCTTGCGGACCGACCGGGTGGTGGCCAGCAGCCGGTCGGTCTGGGTCAGATCGAAATCGGTCATGTCAGTCTCCCTTGATACGTGAACGGATGTCGTCGATCCACCGGTCGGCGGCCCGCCACGCCTCACCGACCCGCTGGCGGACGTCGGCGCCGTGGGCTCCGGCCGCCGGGTAGGAGCCCAGGAACTTCAGCGACCGCAGCCCGGTGTGCAGGTCCCGCAGGCAGTCCGCCACCACCTCGTCGGCCACGTGGCCCTCGAAGTCGATGATGAAGCAGTAGTCCCCGAGCAGCTTCTTGGTGGGCCGGGACTCCAGCTTGACCAGGTTGATGTCCCGGGCGGAGAACTGGCCCAGGATGCCGTGCAGCGACCCGGGCCGGTCGGCCGACTGGAAGCACACCACGCTGGTCTTGTCGTGGCCGCTCGGCGCCGGGATGCCGGCGTCGGGGCGGGCCACCAGCACGAAGCGGGTGGAGTTGTCGGGGTGGTCCTCGATCTCGGCGGCCAGCACCTCCAGCCCGTACAGGGAGGCGGCCAGGGAGGTGCCGATGGCGGCGGTGGTCCCGGCCGGCCCGGCGACGCCCTCACCCACCTGGCGCACCGCTTCGGCGGTGGAGGTGGCCGCCACCTCCTCCACCCCGGGCAGGTTGGCGGTCAGCCAGGCCCGGCACTGCCCGGTGGCGTGGGGGAACGACACCACCCGCGCCACGTCGGTCACCGCCACCCCGGGCCGGGCCAGCAGATTCTGGGTGACCGGCGTCACCACCTCGCCGACGATGATCAGGTCCCGCTCGTGTACCAGCTGATCCATGGTGATCGACACGGTGCCCTCGATGGAGTTCTCGATGGCCACGAAGCCGTAGTCGAGCGTCCCGTCGGCCACCCCGCCCAGCACGTGCACGAACGACGGCATGGCCCGCAACCGGGCCCCGGCCAGGCCCGGGTCGCTGCGCAGAGCGTGCTCGGTGAAGGTTCCGGGCGGTCCCAGGAAGCCGATGGAGGCCTGCGGTGAGACAACGCCGGTCATGGCCGGGCAGGATAGATGGGTCATGGATGCGGCCGCCGTTCGGAAACTGCTGGACTCTCTCACCGCGGGCGAGCTCGACGCCGACGAGGTGGTGCGCCGGCTGCGGGCCCTGCCGTTCACCGACATGGGCTACGCCACGCTGGACTCCCACCGGGAGTTGCGCCAGGGCCTGCCAGAAGCGGTCTACGGTCCGGGAAAAAGTGCCGAGCACTGCGTGGGCATCGTCGGCGAGCTGCTCTCGTCCGGCGACGGCCCGGTGGTGCTCAGCCGGGCCAGCGACGAGCAGGTCAACGCCGTCACGGCCGCCTGGCCGGGAGCGGAGGTGACCGGTTCGACGGTCGTGTGGCGGTCCGCCCCCCGGCGCGCCGTGGACCCCACGCTGGTGGTGACGGCCGGCACCGCCGACCTGGCCGTGGCCTGCGAGTGCGAGGCCACCCTGGCCGCGTTCGGGATCCCGTCCCGGCTGATCGCCGACGTGGGGGTGGCCGGCATCCACCGGCTCCTGGCCCGGGCCCCGGAGATCCAGCGGGCCCCGGCGGTGGTGGTGGTGGCCGGGATGGAGGGCGCCCTGGCGTCGGTCATCGGCGGTCTCACCGCGGCGCCGGTGGTGGCCGTCCCGACCAGTGTGGGATACGGCGCATCGTTGTCCGGGGTCACGGCTCTACTGGGCATGCTCTCGTCGTGCGCGTCGGGCCTGGTGGTGGTCGGCATAGACAACGGCTTCGGCGCCGCCTTCGCCGTGCACCGCCTTCTCGGCGCCCGCCCGTGACCACCGTCGCCTGGTGGCACTGCTTCGCCGGCATCGCCGGCAACATGGCCCTCGGGGCGCTCATCGACGCCGGCGCCGACATCGACCAGATCGAGCGGGAGCTGGTCGCCCTGCCGGTCGGGGGCTGGACCCTCGAGACCGAACCGGTGCTGCGCTCCGGGCTGGCCGCCACCCACGTGCGGGTCAAGGTCCAGGAGAAGTCGGTGGTGCGGACCTACAGCCACATCGTGGGGCTGATCACCGAGGCCCGCCTGCCCGACCGGGCCCGGGCCCGGGCCCTGGCCGCCTTCGAGAAGCTGGCGGTGGCCGAGGCCCAGTTGCACCGCCGGCCGGTGGCCCAGGTGCACTTCCACGAGGTGGGCTCCACCGACGCCATCATCGACATCGTCGGCACGTGCGTGGCCCTGGAGCTCCTGGGCGTCGACCTGGTCCGCTCCAGCCCGGTGGCCCAGGGGACGGGCATGGTGTCGTCGGCCCACGGGGCCCTGCCGGTGCCGGCCCCGGCGGTGGTGTCGCTGCTGGGAGCGGCCGGCGCCCCCACCTACGGCACCGCCATCCCGATGGAGCTCACCACCCCCACCGGGGCCGCCCTGCTGGCCGCCCTGTGCTCGGGCTGGGGCCCGATGCCGGCCATGACCGTCACCGCCTCCGGCTTCGGCGCCGGGTCCCGGGAGATCGACGGCATGCCCAACGCGGTACAGGTGGTGGTCGGCACCCCGCAGGCCGAGCCGGCCCCGGACGGCCAGCCGGTGGTGGTGCTGGAAGCCAACGTGGACGACGTCACCGGCGAGATCCTGGGCACCACCCTGGCCGCGTTGATGGCGGCCGGCGCCCTGGACGCCTGGATCACCCCGGTCACCGGCAAGAAGGGCCGGCCCGCCCACGTGGTGTCGGTGCTGTGCCCTCCGTCGTCGATCGGCGGGCTGCGCCAGATCCTGGCCGACGAGACCGGCACCCTCGGGATCCGGGCCACCACCTGGCAGCGCTGGCCGGCCACCCGCGAGTTCGCCTCGGTGGAGGTGGAGGGCCACCCGGTCCGGGTCAAGCGGGGGCCCCGGCGCATCAAGGCCGAGCACGACGACGCGGCCCGGGTGGCCCGCCTGCTGGGCCTGCCGGTGAGGGAGGTGGCCCGCCGGGCCGAGGAGTCGGCTCACCGCCTCTTCGACGACCCCGGCCCGCCTACGGCAGGATGATCGCCATGCCGCTGTGGGAACCGTCCGCCGACCGCCAGAAGAACTCCAGGCTGGCCCGTTTTCTGGACGAGGCCGGCCTCTCCGGCTACGACGAGGCGTGGGCCTGGTCGGTCGACCCGGCCACGGCCGGGGCGTTCTGGGCCCGGGTGGCCGACACCTTCGGGGTGCCCTGGCACGACCGGGCCGACCAGCCGCTGGTCCGGGACGGCTCGGCTGTCACCGGGGCCCGCTGGTTCCCCGGCGCCACGCTCAACTACGCGGAGATGTGCCTGGCCCGGCCCGGGACGGTGCTGGGCCGGTCCCAGACCCGTCCCGACATGGACCTCACCGGGGGGGAGCTGCGTTCCCTGGTGGCCCGGGTGCGGGCCGGGCTGGTCGCCGCCGGGGTGGGGCGGGGGGACCGGGTGGCCGGCTACCTGCCCAACATCCCCGAGACCCTGGCCGTGATGCTGGCCACCGCCAGCCTGGGGGCGGTGTGGACCTGCTGTGCCCCCGAGATGGGGGTGAGCGGCAGCCTGGACCGGCTGTCGCAGGCCCAGCCGACGGTGCTGGTGAGCGTCGACGGCTACCGCTACGGCGCCCGCTCCATCGACCGTCACGCCGAGGCGGAGGCCATCCGGGCCGGGCTGGCGTCCCTGCGCCGGGCGGTATGGCTGCCGTATCTCGACCCGGCCGCCCCGGCGCCGGCCGGCTGGGAGCCGTGGTCGTCGTTCACCGCCGCCGAGGGTCCCCTCGAGTTCGAGCCGGTGCCGTTCGACCACCCGCTGTACATCCTGTTCTCGTCGGGCACCACCGGTAAGCCCAAGGCCATCGTGCACGGCCACGGCGGCATCACCCTGGAGCACACCAAGGCCCTGGCCCTGCACTTCGACCTGGGCCCGGAGTCGGTGTTCTTCTGGTTCACCACCACCGGCTGGATGATGTGGAACTTCTGCGTGTCCGGGCTGCTGACCGGCTCGTCGGTGGTCCTCTACGACGGGGACCCGGCCGGCCCGTCCGGGGACCGGCTGTGGGAGATCATGGCCGCCACCGGCACCACGTGCGGCGGGGTGGGCGCCGGTTACCTGGTGGCCGGCATGAAGGCCGGGCACCGCCCCGGCGCCGGCCACGACCTGTCCCGGCTGTCGGTGCTGGGCTCCACCGGCTCGCCGCTGCCGGCCGCCGCCGCCGAGTGGGTGTATTCGTCGGTGGCACCCGACGTGCTGCTGGCGTCGTTCTCCGGCGGCACCGACGTGTGCACCGGCTTCGTGGGGGCCAGCCCGTTGCATCCGGTGTGGGCCGGCGAGATCTCCTGCCGGTGCCTGGGGGCGGCGGTGGAGGTCTTCGACGACGACGGCAGGCCGGTGGTGGGGGACGAGGGGGAGCTGGTCATCACCCAGCCGCTGCCGTCCATGCCGGTCGGCATCCTGGGCGACGAATCGGGGGACCGCTACCGGGCCACCTACTTCGAGCGCTTCCCGGGTATCTGGGCCCACGGCGACCGGGCCACCCTGACCGAGCGGGGCACGCTGATCATCACCGGCCGTTCCGACGGCACCCTCAACCGGGGCGGGGTGCGCATGGGTACGGCCGAGTTCTACTCGGTGGTGGAGGGCCTCGACGAGGTAGCCGACAGCCTGGCCGTGCACCTGGAGGACCCCGACGGCGGGCCGGGCCGGCTGCTGCTGTTCGTGGTGCCCGCCGCCGGCGCCGACCCCGACCGGCTGGCCGACCTGCTGAGGGCCACCCTGCGCCAGGAGCTGTCCCCCCGCCACGTGCCCGACGCCGTCCACGTGGTGGCGGCCGTGCCCCGCACCCTGTCGGGCAAGAAGCTGGAAGTGCCGGTCAAGCGCATCCTGGCCGGGGTGCCGGTCGACCAGGCCGTGACCCTGGCGTCGGTCGCCGAGCCGTCCAGCCTGGACTTTTTCCTGGAACTGGCCCGTCGCGGCGCCTGAGCCGGGCTGGGCCTGACCGGCCCGCCCCCTTGGTAGGCGATCTGTGAGCCGCTTTTCGAATTGTGAGCCGATATATCAGAAAATCCCCTGAAACGGCTCAAGGTTGAAAAACCGGCTCACAGAAGCGCCCCCGCCCCTGTCGCCCTCGCCCCGAACGCCCCCGCCCCCGTCGCGCCACCCGGCACCGGATAATCCGGTACCGCCCCCGGCGGGCCTTCCGCCATCATGGAAGGATGCTCGAAGCCCGGGATCTGACGGTCGAGGTCGGCGGGCGGGTCACCCTTGACACGGCGTCGTTCTCCATCCGCTCCGGCGACAAGGTCGGCCTGGTGGGCCGCAACGGCGCCGGCAAGACCAGCCTGCTAAAGGTGCTGGGCGGCCTGTCCGAACCCTCCGGCGGCCGGGCCGCGGTGCACGGCCGGCTGGGCTTCCTCACCCAGGACCCCCGGGCGCTGCGCCACGTCACCGAGGGCACCGGGCTGGCCCACGTCATGTCCGGGCGGGGTCTCGACGAGGCGGCCGAGCGGGTCGAGCGGCTGCGGCGGGCCATGGAGGCCGACCCCACGGAGCGGGCCATCGCCCGTTTCTCCCGGGCCGAGGACCAGTTCGCGGCGCTGGGCGGCTACGCCGCCGAATCCGAGGTGCGCCAGCTGGTGGCCGGGCTGGGCCTGGACGACGACCGGCTGGACCTGCCCCTCGGCGTGCTGTCGGGCGGTGAACGGCGACGGGTGGAGCTGGCCCGCATCCTCTTCGGCGGCACCGACGTGCTGATGCTGGACGAGCCCACCAACCACCTGGACGTGGACGCCAAGGCGTGGCTGATGGGCTTCCTGCGGGACTTCCGGGGGGCCCTCCTGGTGGTCAGCCACGACCTGGACCTGCTGGACGAGGCCATCACCCGGGTGCTGCACCTGGATGAGGGGGAGCTGATCGAGTACAAGGGCACCTACTCCCAGTACCGGGAGGCCCGGGCCGCCGACGAGGAACGCCGCCGCCGGCTGGCCGACCGCCAGCAGTCCGAGATCAAGCGGCTGCACGACCTGGCCGACTCCATGCGCCACCAGACGGCCAAGCGGGCCCGTATCGCCAAGTCCCTGGACAAGCGGGTGGAGCGGCTGCAGTCGGCGGCCGTGAGCGGGCCGGGGCACCGGGACCAGCGGTACCGGGTCCGTTTTCCGGAGCCGCCCAAGGCCGGACGGGTGGTGCTGGAGGCCGAGGGGCTGGGCCAGGCCTACGGCGGCCCCATGATCTTCGAGGACGTGACGTTCGCGGTGGAGCGGGGGGAGCGGGTGCTGATCATGGGCCTCAACGGCGCCGGCAAGACCAGCCTGCTGCGCATTCTGGCCGGCCAGGCCCAACCCAAGGAGGGCAGCCACCGCACCGGGCTGGGGGTCACCCCCGGTTACTACGCCCAGGAGCACGAGGGCATCCACCCGGGCCAGACCGTCCTGGCCCACATGCGGGAGGCGTCGAGCGCTCCGGAGCCGGAGTTGCGGGGGCTGCTCGGCATGTTCGGCCTGACCGGCGACATCGCCTTCCAGGACGCCGGCACCCTCTCGGGCGGGGAGAAGACCAAGCTGGCCCTGGCCCAGCTGGTGGCCGGCCGGCACAACCTGCTGCTCCTCGACGAGCCGACCAACAACCTCGACCCCCCGTCGCGTGACGCCATCGGGGCCGCCCTGGCCGGCTGGCCCGGCGCCATGATCATCGTCAGCCACGACGCCGGTTTCGTCACCGAGCTGGCCCCCAGCCGGGTGCTGATGATGCCCGACGGGGTGGAGGACCACTGGAGCGACGACTACCTGGAGCTGGTGGCGCTGGCGTGACCGGGCCCGCTCCCGACATCCCGGCCGACCCCACCGACGATCTGGGCCTGGCCCTGCGCCTGGCCGACCGGGCCGACCGCATCACCACCGCGGCGTTCCGCCGGGCCGGCCTGCGGGTGGAGACCAAGGCCGACCGCACCCCGGTGAGCGAGGCGGACCGGGCGGTGGAGTCCGACATCCGGGCCGTGCTCGACGCCGAGCGCCCCGACGACCGGGTGGTGGGGGAGGAGTTCGGCGACACCGGCTCGGGGCCCCGGCGCTGGATCATCGACCCCATCGACGGCACCAAGAACTTCGTGCGGCGCATCCCGGTATGGGCCACCCTGCTCGCCCTCGAGGTCGACGGGCGGATCACGGTGGGAGTGGTCAGCGCCCCGGCCCTGGGCCGGCGGTGGTGGGCGGCCCGCGGCCAGGGGGCGTTCGCCGCCGACCTGCCCGGCGGTCAACCGGCCCGCATCCGGGTGTCGGCGGTGGGGGAACTGGCCGACGCCCACCTGTCGGGCAACGCCCTGTCGTCGTGGGACGGCAGGGGAGGACCGGACCGGTACGTGGAACTGGCCCTGGCCTGCTACGCCGACCGCAACCTGGGGGACTTCTGGTCGCACGTGCTGGTGGCCGAGGGGGCGTGCGACATCGGCCTGGACCCGGTGGTGTCCCTGTGGGACCTGGCCGCCCTGCAGGTGATCGTGGAGGAGGCCGGAGGCCGCTTCACCGACTTCGGCGGAACGGCCCGGGCCGACGGCGGCAGCGCCGTCAGCACCAACGGCCGGCTCCACGACCGGGCCCTGGCCATCCTCACCGGACGGCCGCCCGGCCGGGACTGACACGGGCGTAGTGTCGGGGCCCATGGGCACCTACATCGGACCGGGCGTGCTGGAGATCGACACCCTGCTGGGCGGGTGGGAGCGGGTGACCGCCGGCTATCTGATCGAGGGGCCGGCTCCGGTGCTGATCGAGACCGGCAGCCAGTCGTCGGTGCCGGCGCTGCTCGAGGCCCTGACCGAACACGGCGTGGCGCCCGGCGACCTGGCCGGGGTGGCGGTGACCCACATCCACCTGGACCACGCCGGCGGGGTCGGCGACGTGGCCGCCGCCTTCCCCAACGCCACCGTGTACGTGCACGAGAAGGGGGCCCGCCACCTGGTGGACCCCGAACGCCTGGTCAAGAGCGCCGCCCAGGTGTACGGCGACCTGCTGGACAGCCTGTACGGCCGGCTGGATCCCACCCCGGCGGAGCGCATCCATGTGCTCGTCGACGGTGAGGACGTGGTGGTCGGGCCGGGCCGGACCCTCACCACCATCGACTCGCCGGGCCACGCCAAGCACCACCTGGCCCTGCACGACAGCGAGAGCGGCATCATCTTCGCCGGCGACGCCGTCGGGGTCCGCCTGCCCGACGCCGGGGTGCTGCGCCCGGCCACCCCGCCCGCCGACTTCGACCTGGACCAGGCGGTCAACTCGCTGCACAAGTTCCGGGACCGCCGGCCGACCGGCATCGCCCTGGCCCACTACGGCCTGCTCGGACGGCCCGACGAGCTGCTGGAGGACGCCGAGGCCACCCTCCGGGACTGGGCCGAGACGGCGGAACGGGCGTGGCGGGCCGGCCAGGACATCGCCGAGGCGCTGACGGCCCGCTTCGGCGGGTCCCTGGAGCAGCTTCCCGACGAGCAGCGGGGCCGGATGGAGACCCTCAACGGGATCCACTCCAACGCCGCCGGGCTCAAACGGTGGCTGGAGACCACCAGGGGCGACGCCGGTCACGGTCACCCGCACTAGCTGGATCCAGATCCCCGCCGGATCGAACATACCAATCGATCAGTTACAACCCCACGGCGATCTGCTAGACCGATCGCACATGAGCCTCAACCTCAAAGCCGACGAGGTGCTCGCCACCACCCGGGCCGTCCGCAAACGTCTGGACTTCGACCGCCCCGTCGAGCGGTCCCTGATCGAGGAGTGCCTGGACCTGGCCATCCAGGCGCCCACCGGCTCCAACCGCCAGACCTGGCACTTCATGCTGGTGGGCGACCCCGACCGCAAGGCCCGCCTGGCCGAGCTGTACCGGTCGGCGTTCGAGGCGTTCTACGCCTCCGGCCGCTCCACCGTCTACCCGGAGGGGGACCTGCGGGCCCAGCGCAAGCCGAAGGTCCTGGAATCGGCGGCCTACCTGACCGAGAACTTCCACCGGGCGCCGTGGATCCTGATCCCCTGCCAGGAAGGTCGGGTGGACGGCGCGCCCGCGGCCAATCAGGCCGGCTGGTGGGGGTCCATCGTCCCGGCGGTGTGGAGCTTCATGCTGGCGGCCCGGGAGCGGGGTCTCGGCACGGCGTGGACCACTATGCATCTGGCCCGGGAGCGGGAGGCGGCGGAGATCCTCGGCATCCCCTACGACCGGGTGACCCAGGTGGCCATGATCCCGGTGGCCCACACCGTCGGCACCGACTTCAAGCCGGCGCCCCGGCTGCCGCTGGACCAGGTCGCCCACTGGGAGATGTGGTAGCCGTGGCCGGTCGGGTGGCAGGCAAGGTGGCGGTCATCACCGGCGGGGCCAGCGGGTTCGGCGCCGCCACCGCGGCGCTGATGGCGGCCGAGGGGGCCTCGGTGGTCCTGGCCGACCTGCAGGAGGATCTGGGGGCGGCGGTGGCCGGGGAGATCGGGCCGGCCGCCCTCTTCGTCCGCTGCGACGTCTCCCGCGAGGAGGACGTGGCCGGCCTGGTCGACACCGCGGTGGGGCGATTCGGCCGCCTCGACGTGATGTTCAACAACGCCGGCATCGTGGGGGCGGTGGGGCCCATCGACGAGATCCCGCTGGAGGAGTACGAGTTCACCATGGGGGTGCTGCTGCGCTCGGTGTTCCTCGGCATGAAGCACGCCGCCCGGGTGATGAAGCAGCAGGAGAGCGGCGTCATCCTCTCCACGTCGAGCATCGCCGGGGTCATGGGCGGCCTGGGCCCGCACGTCTACACCGCCGCCAAGTCGGCCATCGTCGGCCTGACCCGCAACGTGGCGGCCGAGCTGGGCCCGTGGGGAATCCGGGTGGCCGCCATCGTCCCCGGCAACCACGCCACCCCGATGACCGCCGACGTGTCGGTGGGCGACCACACCGCGGTGGACCGGGCGGTGGAGAAGTTCCGCCAGAGCAAGACCCCGTTGCGGGGCCGGCCGGGCCTGGCCACCGACATCGCCCACGCCGCCTTGTGGCTGTCCAGTGACGACGCCGGCTTCGTGAGCGGTACGGCCCTGGTGGTCGACGGCGGCCTGACCACCGGCTCCCGGGAGGGGTTGGAGCGGGGTTCGGGGAACTTCGGGGCGCGAAAGCCTTTGATACGTCAGGCCGGTCTGCGCGGCCTGGACTGACGTCCCCTGAGGTGACGCCCTGAGGCGCGGCCCTGAGGGGCTTCGCGCCGCGTGACCCCTGGCAGCACCCGTGCCGCTTCCCAACTGACTGTATCGATTATAATGAATTGCATGACCGGCAGAGCGCGCCACGGGGGCGGCCACGCCATCCGAGATCATCGGGTTCCCCCCAGCACCGCGGTGATATTCCGACCGGCGCCCCCTCCGGAGGGAGGTGAACGAAGAAAACTTATTGACTGAGCAATAGGTGGTTGACGTTGGCCCGTCGAGATGCTTAGATGCGGAGGTTCGCCGTCCACCAAGGCCCCTTTGGGGCCGCGGGACTTTCGGGGGGTATCCGAGTCACCGCTGATTCACCAAACCGTCATTGACCTGCGGGAAGGAGGCCACTGGTGCCTCCTTCAGCATGGCAGCACTGGTGCCGGGACGGCCCCGGGATCGTCATGCTCTCGAGCCCGACGGTCCGCCTTTCCCGGACCGCTCCACCCGGGCGCGCACAGGCCCTGGTGCCCAAACGGTTGCATACCCAGCAACAGCCAAGCAGTAAGTCGCTACCGGTCCCGGTAGGGACCACCAAGTCCATTCTCTAAGAGGGGGAGTAACATGATCGTTAGACGGCGTGCATCTGGCCGCACCATGTCCGGGACGCTGCCAGGTCCGAGAAGGTCGCAACGTCGGGCCGCCACGGTCTGCGTGGCCGCCCTCACCATGACCGGGATGCTCGCGGCGTGCAGCAGCAGCTCCAAGTCCGCGGCGGGGTCCGCGCAATCAGCCACGACCGCGCCCGCCGCGACATCGGCCGCCAGCCCGACCACCGCCGGCTCCTCGGCCCTGAGCGCCGACCAGTCGATCCTCACCGCCGCCGAGGCCTTCCCGACCCACATTCCCCAGACCACGCCGCTGACCTCGGCTCCGCCCAAGGGCAAGACGTTGGTGTTCCTGCAGTGCGAGATCAGCCAGTGCACCGACATCGGTTCCGGTATCAAGGCGGCTGCGGCCGCCGCCGGGTGGAACGAGAAGATCCTCAACTTCCAGTCGGCCAACCCGGCCACCCTCATCACCGCCCTGAAGGAGGCCCTGCAGTACAAGCCGACCGCGGTGGTGTTCTCGGGTCTCCCCGAGGTGCTGTGGCAGTCGGAGATACCGGCCTACCAGGCGGCGGGCGCAGTCATGATCCCGATGTTCGCCGGGCCGCTCACGACGCCCTCGCCGAACGTCATCCCCTACAACATCGGAGCCACCGAGGGCACGAAGCTGTCCGCCAAGCAGTTGGCGGCGTGGATCGCTGTGGACTCGGGGGGCAAGGGCCACATCCTGCTGCTGGGCGTCCCGTCGTTCCCGCTGCTGGCCGTGTACACCGATGCCTTCAAGCAGTACCTGCCCACTGAATGCCCGGGCTGCACCGTCACCGAGGTCGACGCCACCATCCCGCAGGTGGACTCGGGCCAGGTCGACTCGGTGATCACCTCGGCGCTGACCAAGGATCCCAGCCTCAACTATCTGTCCGTGGTCGACGGCGCCTTCGTGGACGGCCTGCCGTCGGCGATGGCTGCCGCCGGCCTGTCCGGCAAGGTGAAGGTCACCGGGATCGGGGCCGATGTGGCCAACGAGACCGACATCCTGGCCGGCAAGGACATGTACGCCTTCACGGCGCTGGCCACCGTGGACAGCGGGTGGGTCGCCGTCGATGCGGCGCTGCGCCACGCCGAGGGCATGCCCGTCACCGACATCGAGGACGGCGGCCTCCCCGGCATGCTGCTCACCAAGAAGACCATGACCGCCAACCACATCCAGCCGGCCAACTCGTTCAACTTCCCGTCGAACTACGGCCAGCAGTTCCAGGCGCTCTGGTCACATTGATCGGATCGGTGCGCAGCGGGGCTCAGCCCCGCTGCGCCTTGGTCGTCGAGGGGCTGTCCAAGACGTTCGCCGGTCCGCCGGCGCTGGACCGCTTCGATCTCGAGGTGGCCCCGGGCGAGATCCACGCCCTGGTCGGGGAGAACGGATCGGGTAAGTCCACCTTCATCAAGATCCTCTCCGGCTACCACACGCCCGATCCGGGCGGCCGGGTGGTCGTCGACGGCGAGCCGCTGGATTTCGGGTCCAACGAGTCGTCGTGGCATCTCGGCTGCCGGTTCGTGCACCAGGACCTGGGACTGGTGGCGAACCTGTCGGTGCTCGACAACCTGAGCCTGCACGGCGGTTTCCCGACCCGGTTCGGGACCATACGGGGCCGGACCGCGGTGGCCGAGGCCCGTCGCGACCTGCAGCGGGTCGCCCTCGAGATCGATCCCCTGACCCTGGTCGAGGAGCTGCCCCCGGCGCTGAAGACCGGCGTGGCGGTGGCGCGGGCGCTCCGGCTGCAGGACGCCCGTCCGGTCAAGCTGCTGGTGCTCGACGAGCCGACCGCCACCCTCCCGGAGAACCAGGTGGAGCAGCTGCTGGCCACGGTGCGGACGGTGGCCGCCAACGGGATCGCCGTGCTGTACGTCACCCACCGCCTGGACGAGGTGTTCGAACTGGCCAGCAACGTCACCGTGCTGCGGGACGGGCGCAAGGTCGCCACCCGTACCACCGCCTCGCTGGATCGCCGGCAGCTGGTGTCGTTGCTGGTCGGAACCGAACTGGACGAGGTCAAAGCGGCGTCCCAGGACATCCATACCCGCGCCGACGAGCCCATCCTGCGGGTGGCCGACCTGACCGCCGGGCCCATCCGCGGCCTGAGTTTCGAGGCCGGCGCCGGGGAGATCGTCGGTGTGGCCGGGATAACCGGGTCGGGACGTGACTATCTGCTCGGTGCTCTGTTCGGCGCCAACCCCCGGGACGGGGGGGTGGTGGCGGTATCGGGTGATCCGCTCGCTCCCTTCTCTCCCCGCCGGTCCATGGAGTCGGGGATGGGCTACCTTCCGGGCGAGCGCACGTCCCTGGCCGCCATAATGAGCTACTCGGCCCGCGAGAACCTCACGCTGGCGGACCTGCAGCCCTTCTGGTCCCGCCTGCACCTCCACACCAAGTCCGAGACGGCAGAGACCCGGACCTGGTTCGAGCGCCTCCGGGTCAGGCCCGGCGGGGCGTTCGAGGCGCAGATGTCCACCTTCAGCGGTGGCAACCAGCAGAAGCTGATCTTCGCCAAATGGCTCCGTCGCCGCCCGAAGGTGCTGCTTCTCGACGAGCCGACACAGGGCGTGGACATCGGGGCGAAGGCGGAGCTGCACCGTCAGGTGCTCGCCGCCGCGGAGGGGGGAGCGGCGGTGGTGGTCAGCTCCTCCGACGTCGACGAACTGGTCGCGTTGTGCCACCGGGTGATCGTCCTGCGCAACGGGCGACTGGTGGCGCTTCTTCGGGGAGAGGACATCACGGTCGCGGCCGTGTCCAAAGAGTCGCTCGGAGCGGGCGAGGAGGTCTATCAGTGATGGCTGGCAAGAGGAGCCGGGGACTCAGCCTCGGCATGGACCGGTTCAGCGGCCTGTACCTGTGGGCGCTGTTCATCCTCATATTCGGGATCTGGAAGCCCCACCTGTTCCTCACCCAGAACACCCTGCACAGCGTGGCGTCCCAGGAGGCCATAGCCGCCATGCTGGCGCTGGCGGTCCTGGTCCCCCTCGCCGCCGGCCAGTTCGACCTGGCTGTCGGATCGACCATCAACCTGTCCGCCATCATGGTCGCCTGGCTCCAGACGACCCAGCACTGGGGTATGTGGCCGGCGATGGTGGTATCGATCCTGGTCACCACGGCGATCGGGGCGTTCAACGGCTTCCTGGTGGTCAGGATCCGCATCAACTCCTTCATCGCCACCCTCGGCATGGCGACGGTCATCGCCGCCATCCAGTCGATCGTCACCGGCCAGTCCCAGCCCCAACCGCCGGTTTCGAGTGCATGGAACGAGTTGACGCAGCGGACCGTCTTCGGGTTCCAGATCGTGTTCCTGTACCTCATAATCCTGGCCTTCGTGATCTGGTGGGCCCTGGAGCACACCCCGGCCGGTCGCTACATCCATGCCACCGGAGGCAACCCCGAAGCCGCCCGTCTGGCTGGAGTCCAGGTGGACCGCTGGAGCTGGATCACGCTCACCTTCTCGGGTTTCATGGCCGGCCTGGCGGGCGTCATGTACAGCTCGCTGTCCGGGCCTTCCCTGACCTTCGGGCAGTCGCTCCTGCTCCCCGCCTTTGCCGCCACGTTCCTCGGATCGACCCAGCTCAAGCCCGGGCGGCTCAACGTGTGGGGCACCATGATGGCGGTGTACGTCCTCGCCACCGGCGTCCAGGGCCTGGAGTACGTCACCGGCGTCCAGTGGCTGAACAACATGTTCAACGGGGTGGCCCTGATAGCCGCCGTGGGCTTCGCCGGTTGGCGCCAGCGCAGCGCGGCGACGAAGCGGCCCCGCAGCGAGGAGCCGCTCGCCGAGGAATCCCCGCCGGGAGGGGTGGCGGTGCCGGTGGTCCAGGCCGGAGGGCTGGCCGAACCGAGCCCGGCCGGATGACGGCGGCACCAGCCACCCGGCCACGCGACGCGGACGGCGACGACGCCCCTGCCTCCGCCGTCGACGCGGTGGTCGTCGGGGCCGGGTTCGCCGGGCTCTATCTCATACACCGGCTGCGCGCGCTGGGCTTGACCGTCAGGGCCTTCGAGGCCGGTTCCGATGTGGGGGGCACGTGGTACTGGAACCGCTACCCGGGCGCCCGCTGCGACATACCTACCACCGACTACACCTTCAGCTTCGACCCCGACCTGGAGCAGGAGTGGAGCTGGTCGGAGAAGTATGCCACCCAGCCTGAGATCCTGGCCTATCTGACCCACGTCGCCGACCGCTACGACCTCCGGGGGTTCATCGACTTCGACACCCGGGTGGAGGCCGCGGCGTGGGACGAGGAGGTCCGCCGCTGGACGGTCACCACGTCGCGGGGGGAGTCGGTCCGGGCCCGGTTCTGTGTCATGGCCTCCGGGTGCCTGTCCCAGCCCAAGGAGCCTGACATCGAGGGCTGTGGCCGCTTCCGGGGCGAGGTGTATTTCACCAGCCGTTGGCCCCACGAAGGGGTGGATTTCCGGGGAAAAAGGGTGGCCGTGGTCGGCACCGGCTCCTCCGGCATCCAGTGCATTCCGCTGATAGCAGCCCAGGCCTCCCAGCTGACCGTCTTCCAGCGCACCGCCAACTTCACGTTCCCGGCCCTCAACGGCCCGGCCTCCTCCGAACGCCTGGAGGCCCTGGCGACCGACCGGGCCGCTTATCGGGAGTCGGCCCGGTGGTCCCGGGGCGGCATGCCGTACGAGGAGACCACCCTCAGCGGCCTGGCCGCCACCGAGGAGGAGAGGAGGGCGCGTTTCGATGCAGCCTGGGCCAAGGGCGAGCTCCTCGCCCTCGGTGCCGTCTTCGCCGACACGCTGACCAACCGCCGGGTCAACGACATGGTGGTGGAGCTGTTCCACGAGAAGGTCCGGTCGATCGTTCGCGACCCTGTCACGGCTTCGGACCTCTGCCCGACCGGCTATCCGATCGGCGCCAAGCGCCTGTGTCTGGACGACGGTTACCTCGAGACGTTCAACCTGCCGCATGTCCGGCTGGTCAACCTGCGGCGCGAGCCGATCCGGTCGATGACCGAGGTCGGCATCGACACCGCGGAGGGGACGTTCGAGTTCGACACCATCGTGTTCGCCACCGGGTTCGACGCCATGACCGGCGCCCTGGTGGCCGTCGACATCGTCGGGCGGGATGGGCTGACTCTCAAACAGAAGTGGGCCCACGGGCCCACCGGCTACCTGGGGCTGGCGACGACCGGGTTCCCCAACCTGTTCACCATCACCGGTCCCGGCAGCCCGTCCGTGCTCTCCAACATGGTGGTATCGATCGAACAGCACGTGGATTGGGTGATCGACTGCATCCGCTACCTGGACCACCACGGATTCGACACCATCGAGCCGACCGAAACGGCGGAGATCGGGTGGGGGGAGCACGTGCGCGACTGCGCCGACATCACCCTGTTCCCGGCTGCCGACTCCTGGTACATGGGAGCCAACGTCCCGGGAAAGCCGCGGGCGTTCTACCCGTATATCGGAGGGGTGGACAGCTACCGGGCGGCCTGCCAGGAGGTGGTGGAGCGCGGCTACCTCGGCTTCGTCCTGGACGGCCCGGCCGGACGGGTCTGCCACGACGGCGTGGTCCGGCGGATGCAGCCCGACATGGCCATGGTGCTGGAGATGATGTCGTCGCTCGGTCTGCCCCCGCTCGAATCGATGAGCACCGACGAGGCGCGGCACTTCATGAAGGCGTCCGGCGCGGCGCGGCCGCCCGGACCCGACGTGGGCGAGATCGTGGACGGTGTCCTCGATGGGGCCGAAGGCCCGTTGCCGTACCGCCTGTACCGGCCGTCGACACCGGGTCCCCATTCTGCTCTCGCCTACTTCCATGGGGGTGGCTGGGTGCTCGGGGACCTCGACTCCGACGACCCGTTCTGCCGGGACCTGTGCGACCGGAGTGGCTCCATGGTGGTGTCGGTCAACTACCGCCACGCGCCCGAGCACCGTTTTCCGGCTGCCGCTGACGACGCCTACGCGGCGATCCGCTGGATCGCCGCCCATTCGACCGAGATCGGTGCCATACCCGGCCAGCTGGCGGTGGCCGGCCTGAGCGCCGGAGGCAACATCGCCGCGGTGGCTGCTCAGATGGCCCGCGACGCCGGCGGTCCGTCCATCAGGGGACAGCTGCTGGTCGCCCCTGTCACCGACAGCGACATGACCCGTCCGTCCTACCAGGAGAACGGCGAGGGTTACATCCTCACCCGGGCGCTGATGGGCTGGTTCTGGGAGCGTTACGCCGACGAGGAGGAACGACTCGACCCCAGGGCCGCCCCCCTGAGGGGAGATCTGCGCGGCCTGCCCCCGGCGGTGGTGGTCACCGCCGACTTCGATCCCCTCCGCGACGAGGGCATCGCCTACGCCGCTGCCCTGGCCGCCGCCGGGGTGGACGTGCGCCACATCCGGGCCCGGGGCCAGACCCATGCGTCGGTCGGCATGGTCGACGTGGTCCTGTCCGGGGCGCCGGTGCGGGCCGAGATGGCCGAGGCGATCAGGGACTTCTTCTCGGCCCAGCCCCGGGATGGGGCCGGCGTCCTTGCCGGTTGATCCTTCGCCCGGGACACCGCGCCCGGAATAGCGTCGCTCCGGTCAGCGCCAGTCGATCAGCTCGGCCAGCCGTCCCGGCCGGTGCTTGGTGTACTCGGCCTGCAGGCTCTCGTAGTGGTCGTGCATCAGCGTGCTGGCCCTGGACGCGTGACCGGCGACTATGGCCCGGGCGATCTGCCGGTGCTGCTCGAGGATCAGGGGGCGATGCGGGGTGGTGTCCATGCGGGTGACCACGTGCTCGTTCCAGAGACTGCCGATGATGCGGGCCATGAGCTCGATCACCCGGTTGCCTCCCAGGTCCTCGACCCGGGCGTGGAAGCTGGATGCGACCCGCCAGTACTCCGGGCCCTCGCTCGGCTGATCGGGCGCCAGGAACGGCTCCATCCGGGCCCTCACCCGCTCCCGGTCCGGGTTGCGGGCGGCCATGGCCGCGACCAGCGGTACGACGATCAGCTGGGCATCGAACAGCTCGCGGTAGGTTCCTCCACCCAGGTGGAGGTAGAGGCTGGTGATCTGGGCCAGGCTCCGGGGATCCACCGCGGCCAACTCCGGGCCACCGCCCGGGCCGGGCTTCAGACGGATCAGACCCTGCACCTCGAGCAGGCGCAGAGCCTCTCTCAGTGAAGCCCGACTGACCCGGTACTGCGCCAGCATGGCGCCCTCCGGCGCCAGCATGTCGCCCGGCTTCAGCCGGTTGGCGACCACATCGTGCACGATGGCCGCCGCCACCGTCTCGGCGGTCTTGATGGTGCGGGGCGGGAGGTCCGCCGACATGAGCTGGGGCCGGCTCTGGTTCACCCAGAGCGACGGTGACTCCCCGGGACCGGACCCTTTGGCACGGCTGCTGTCCGTCCTGGCTCCCGTCCTCCCCTGTCTGCCTCCGGCCCTGGCTGCCCCCCCGGGTGGAACCTCGGGCTTCACCACCGCCGCGGCAGATCAGACATCAGAGCACGCCACGTCCGTGTCATCTCACCCGAACCCACCGCGCCGAGGCTAGCGGCTCGATTGCCGCCTTCTGGTCGACCGGATAGTTGGGTTCTCGGCCCGACGGGGCCCGTCGGACAGCAGCCTGCATCCGGGCCCTCCCGGGGGTGTGCAACGCAGCCCCGCTCGGATCTAAACCCGGTTGAGGGGGGCGATGACCGTCTGGCCGAAGTGGTCGAGCCGGTCCAGCCCGTCCGGACCGCTGAACCCGAAGGCCGACACCATGACCCGCCCGACGCCGAGCGCGGCGAGCTCCTCGACCCTCTCGTGCGGATTGCCCATGTTGGACCCGAACATGGCGTTGATCTCGATGCCGGCCGGATCCCGGCCGACCTGCTCGGAGGCCTCCCGCAGCCGCCGGATCAGCGTCCCCAGCCGGGCCGGATCGGATTCGCCGGGCAAGAAGCCGTCCGCCAGACGGGCGGCACGGCGGATGGCGGCGTCGGTGTCGCCTCCCACGACGATCGGGATAGTCGGCTGCACCGGCCGGGGACTGCAGACGACCGGGGGGAAGTCGACGAATTCGCCGTGGAACTCCGCCTCCGGTGCCGACCACAGCGCTCTCATGGCCGATACGTACTCGTCGGTGCGGGCTCCCCGCCGCTCCCAGCCGACGCCCAGTGCCTCGAACTCCTCCCTCATCCACCCCACTCCGATGCCCAGCTCGAGGCCTCCGGCCGAGAGCTGGTCGATGGTCGCCAGCGCCTTGGCCAGGATCACCGGATTTCTCTGGGGGAGGATGAGGATGCACGTACCGAGGCGCATCCCCGGTGCGGCGGCGGCGGCGAACGCCAACCAGACGAGTGGGTCTGGAATCGGCACCTCGGCCGGTACCGGCATCCGACCGTCCGCAGTGTAGGGATAGGTGGAGCTGATGGCGCTCGGCACCACGACGTGCTCGCCTCCCCAGAGCGACTCGAAGCCGGCCGCCTGAGCCCGCCGGCACAGTGCCAGTGCCCCCGGCCCGTCGATGGCGATGTTGCTGGCGAAGGCCAGACCGAACTTCATCCCGGCTGGTCCCTCGTGCGGTCGCCGGGGATCGGCCGGGGGCTCGAGCGGTCCGTCATCCGGTGGTGATCCTCATCATGAAAGCCCCCCGCTAAATCGTGTCGAGCACCACTCCAGAACGGGAGCGGAGTCGCGTCAATAGAAACATTATAATGGTTTGTCACCGGCTCGTCGAGGAACTTGACACAGGTAATGCCTGCGGTTCACAATCACAACCCGGTCGGGCTGGACGTCGCAACTGCTGGGTCGCTCGACCACGATCCCGAACCGGAGGGGGTGCCAGGTGTACAGAGAACGGTCCCACCCCGCCGTGAACAGCGGCGGGACTGGCTGCAGGGTGAGGCCATGAACGTCTTGGATCTGTTCCGATTGGACGATCGGGTGGCAGTCGTGACCGGGGCCGGGACGGGAATCGGTCGAGCCATAGCGCTGGGGCTGGCCGGCGCCGGGGCCAACGTCGTCGTTGCTGGACGCCGGTCCGGGCCCCTCGAGGCTGTCAGCGGGGAGATCGCCCGGATGGGACGTTCCGCCCTGGCCGTCCCCACTGACGTCACGGCCTCGGACCAACTGGAGGCCCTTGCCCGCCGGGCCCGGGACGAGTTCGGATCCGTGTCGATCTGGGTCAACAACGCGGGTGGGCTCCAGGGCGAGCCCATGGGGACGCTGCCTACGATCACGGAGAAGTCCTGGCATGCAATCATCGATCTCAACTTCACTTCGGTGTGGTTGGCGAGCGTGGCCGCCCAGGGCGTCCTCGAAGACGGCGGGGCGATGATCAACGTCTCCTCCGTCGCCGGCTTCACGAAGGGGGCCCCCGGCCACGGGGTGTACAGCGCCGCCAAGGCGGCGGTGAACCACCTGACCCAGACTCTGGCCCTGGAGTGCGCTCCCCGGCGCATCCGGGTCAACGGAATCGCGCCCGGCCATACGGCGACCGCCGACTACTACCGGTCGTCCGGCTTCGACGACGCCAAATTCCAGAAGCTGGCCGCCAAGCAACCCCTCGGGCGCCTCGGCCGGGACGAGGACTACGCGGCAGCGGCGGTCTATCTCGCTTCGGAAGCGGCCTCGTGGGTGACCGGGCACACGCTGATCGTGAGCGGAACGCCCTGACGCCGGTCGGGCCGGTGCCAGACGAATCGGAATCTATCATAATGAATTGTTGAATTCGGAGATGCCCAGCCCGTAGAATCCAGATGTCCCAGTGACTGCGGGGCCCTGACCGGCTGTGAAGGGGAGGACGTGGCCATGGCCGAATACGCTTCCATCGACGTCGACATCGACTCCCGGGTCGCTCCGGCTACCGAGCACTGGAAGGAGATCGATCGGCTCCGCGAGCAGCACCGCTACTTCTGGAACAGGACCGGCGGGTACTGGGTGCTGACCCGCTACGAGGACATCAGGGAAGCCTTCAACACGCCGGAGATCTTCTCCAACCGTTCAATTGTGGCGACCGACCCGGACCCCTCGTACCGCTTCCTGCCCTCGTTCAGCGAACCTCCCCAGCACATGAAGTACCGCCACCTCATGAACCGGTGGTTCGCCCCGGCGTCCATAGCCCGTCACGCCGAGAAGATCGCCGAGATGGCCCGCCAGACGATCCTGCCGTTGGTCCCCAGGGGGCGGGCCGATTTCATTACAGCGTTCGGGGACGGCTTCCCGGTGAAGGTCTTCCTCTTGATGATGGGCCTCCCGCTCGACGACGCCGACTTCTTCGTGTCGGCCGTGCACCGCATGTCCGGCGGCAGCCCCGGCGTCCCGTCCGACCTGTCCGGCTGGGAGGACATAGCCCGGTACTGGGCTGAGCTGCTGGCCGACCGCCGTTCTCATCCCGGCGACCCTGCGGTGGACTTCGTGACGCACCTGAGCCGGTGTCAGCTCGACGGGGCTCCCCTGCCGGACGCCGACATCCTCGACATCCTCGTCACCCTGACCCTGGGGAGCCTGGACACGGTCAAGAACCAGCTCGGCTGGTGCTTCTACCATCTGGCCACCCACCCGCCGGACCGTCGGCGCATCGTTGCCGACCCGGAACTGGTGCCCACGGCGATCGAGGAGTTCCTGCGCGCCTACCCGATCGTCGGGATGGCCCGGAAGCTGACCCAGGATGTCGATTTCCACGGGTGCCCCATGAAGAAGGACCAGATGGTCCTGCTGAGCATTCCGGCGGCCACGCGCGATCCCAGGCAGTTCCCCGACGCCGATCAGGTCCTCATCGGTCGCACCCCGAACCGTCATATCGCCTTCGGGGCCAGTGAGCACCGCTGCCTGGGGTCGCATCTGGCCCGTCAGGAGATGCAGGCAGCCCTTCGGGAGTGGCATGGGCTCATCCCCGAGTACCGCCTCGACACCGAGGAGCCGTTGCTCGCCCACGGCGGCCTGATATCGCTCCCCACGTTGCCCCTGGCGTGGGATTGACCGCCCCGCGCCCCCCGTCCGGTCTCGAGCAGGGTGCGCCGGGAAGAGTTCAGGACGCCGCGGTCATCTCACCCTGACCCCGTAGGTACTGGGTGTGGTACAGGTCGGCGTAGAGGCCGGCCTGGCCGATCAGCGAGGCGTGGGTGCCGCGGGCCACGATGCGGCCGGCGTCGATGACCAGGATCTGCTCCGCGGCCTGGATGGTGGACAACCGGTGGGCGATGACGATGGAGGTGCGCCCGGCCAGGGCGGCGGCCAGTGCCTGCTGCACCATCAGCTCCGTCTCGGAGTCCAGGTGGGCGGTGGCCTCGTCCAGGATGACGATGGCCGGGTCCTTGAGCAGCACCCGGGCGATGGCCAGCCGCTGCTTCTCCCCGCCCGACAGGCGGTGGCCCCGGTCGCCGACCACGGTGTCGTAGCCGTCGGGCAGCGAGGCGATCAGGTCATGGATGCGGGCGGCCCGGCAGGCGTCCACCAGCTCGGCGTCGGTGGCCGACGGGCGGGCGTAGCGCAGGTTGGCGGCGATGCTGTCGTGGAAGAGGTGGGCGTCCTGGCTCACCACTCCCACCGCGGCGCTGAGCGAGGCGAGGGTCACGTCCCTGACGTCGCGACCGTCTATCGATATCGACCCCTCCACCACGTCGTAGAGACGGGGTAGGAGCCCCGACAGGGTGGTCTTGCCGGCACCGGACGGGCCCACCAGGGCGGTCATGGTCCCCGGTTCGGCCACGAACGACAGGTCCCGCAGCACCCACGCCCCCGGCTCGGAGGGCAGGGCGTCGCCGGCGGTGTCGGCGGTCTGCTCCAGCGAGGCCAGCGACACCTCGGCGGCGGCCGGGTAGCGGAACCACACGTGGTCGGCTACCACCCGTCCCCGGACCCGCTCCAGCGGCACCGCACCGGGCCGGTCGGCCACCGCCGGCGCGGTGTCGAGCACCTCGAACACTCGGTCGAAGCTGACCATGGCGGCCAGCACGTCCACCCGGGTGCTGGCCAGGTCGGTGAGGGGGGAGTACAGCCGGGTGACGTAGGCGGCCAGGGCCACCACCGTGCCCACGGCCAGATGCCCGGTGGCCGCCTCCCGGCCGCCCAGCCAGTACACCGCGGCGGTGCCCACCGCCCCCACCAGCGACAGGGCCGCGAACAGGTAGCGCGACAAGAGGGCCAGGCGCACCCCCGAGTCGCGCACCGCCCCGGCCCGGCCGGCGAACTGCCGGGATTCCTGGTCGGGCCGGCCGAACAGCTTGACCAGCAGAGCGCCGGCCACGTTGAACTTCTCGGTCATGGTGGTGCTCATGTCGGCGTTGAGCTGCATCCGGTGGCGGGACAGCCGGCTGATCCGGCCGGCCATCAACCGGTCCACCACCACGAAGGGGGGCAGCACCAGCAGGGCGAAGCCGGTGATGCTGGGGCTCAGCACGAACATGGGGACCAGGGTGGCCACCAGGGTGAAGATGTCGGAGAGGACCGACGCCGCCGTGCTCACCGCGTTCTGGGCGTCGAGCACGTCGCTGGTCAGGCGGGACATGAGCGAACCGGTCTGGGTGCGGGTGAAGAACGCCACCGGCATGCGCTGCACGTGGTCGTACAGCTGGACCCGCAGGTCGTAGATGATGCCCTCGCCGATCAGCGACCCGAACCAGCGGTTGACCAGCGACAGGGCCGTCTGGGCCAGGGCGGCGCCGACCAGGGCGGCGGCCAGGAGGTCGACCACGTGCAGGTTCCCGGCGTTGATGCCCTTGTCGATCAGCGCCCCGACCAGCAGCGGCGGGATGGAGCCCACCACCGAGGCGGCGATGATCACCATCAGGTACAGCCCGAGACGGAAGCGGTACGGCCTCAGGAACCGCCACACCCGCGCCGCGGTACCGCGGGTCACTCTGGCGGCTTTCAGCTCGGCCGGATCCCGCCGGGCGCCGCGACCTGGGTATCTGCTCATCGCGAACCACGGTAACGACGGGGGCCTGTTGTTTTGTTCCCCTCCCGCTTCGGCCATCATGGGGCGGGTGGACCTCTCCATCCAGCTGGCGACCAGGGTGGTGGCCAAACGGGTCAGCCGGGGGCGTAGGGACCCCCGCAGCGACCCGCCGTGGGCGGCCGGCTACCCGATGGAGGGTGACCGGCGGGCCTGCCTGGCCTACCTCCGGCAGCTCCCCCTACTGGGCGCCGGCTCCCGGTCGCACCCGTTCGGCTACTACCAGATCCTGCTGTCGGGAGAGGTGGTGGGCGGCATCGGCTTCCATGGGCCGCCCCGCGACGGGCTGGTGGAGGTCGGCTACGGGGTGGTCGAGGCGGTCCGGGGCCGGGGCGTGACCACCGCCGCCCTGCGCCAGATGCTGGAGCTGGCCGCCTCGTTCCCCGAGGTCGAGCGGGTGTGCGGGCGGACCACCCCGGACAACGTGGCGTCCCAGAAGGTCATGCTGGCCGCCGGCTTCCGGCCGTCGGGACGCGACCCGGAGTTCCTGCACTACGAGACCGACCTGCGCGCGCCCGGGGGGTGACCCCTGTCTAGGGTGGGTCACCTGATGAGGAAAAAAGTACTGGCCCTGTCGGCTGTAGCCCTCACCGCCTTGGCGGGCTGCGGTAGCTCCACCCACAAGATCTCGGCGACCACCACGCCGTCAACCGCCCCGGTGACCACCGGCGCTCCCACCTCGACGTCCACCACCGCGCCGACGTCCACCACCGCCCCCACGTCCACGACCGCCCCCGCCTCCACCACCACGGTGGCGTCGGGCCCCCAGCCGTGCGCCACCGCGGATCTGACCGGGGCCCTGTCCAGCCCCAACGGGGCGGCCGGCAGCGTCTATTACAACCTGCAGCTGACCAACAAGGGCAGTGCCGCCTGCACCCTCTACGGCTACCCGGGGGTGTCGTTCGTGACCGGGCCCAGCGGCGCCCAGGTCGGGGCGGCCGCCACCCGCACCCCCGGTACGGTGGCCAAGCTCACGGTGGCACCGGGCCAGTCCGCCTCGGCCGCCCTGCAGATCGTCGTGGCCGCCAACTACGGGGCGTCCTGCCAGGAGACCCCGGTGGCCGGCCTGCGGGTGTACCCGCCCGGCCAGACCGCCGCCCTGTACATCCCCCACAGCGACCACGGCTGCGCCAACTCCCAGGACGTGGTCCTCCACGTGCGGCCGTTCGGGGCCGGCTGATACCTGCTGATAAAAACCTGAATTTCCCCTTGACGCGCTAACCGAAACCTTTGTTACGGTTCTGCGGCAAACAGCGACCTCTTCCGATCCGCGGCGGATCGACATCGACGGAGGCCGCCCACAGCAAAGAAGAAGGGGAGGACCTTTGTCCAAGAGACTGCGGATGGGCGTGGCCGGCGCTGCCGCCCTCGGCGCGGCCATGACGGCCGGCGGGGTGGCGAGCGCCGCACCGGGCGGTAACCACGGCCACCACGGCGCGGCGGCCCGCCAGGATGCCCGCAACGCCTACCTCAAGCACAGCGGCGGGCAGCCCACCAGCACCCACACCCCCGCCGACGGGGACCTGGCCGACCAGATGGCCCAGTACAGCGCCGAGCGCACCGCCCCCACCGGGACCGTGGCGGCGGGGGCCCTGGCCCAGGCCGTGAAGGACGGCGACAGCCTGCCGGCCGCCGGCGGGGCCTGGTCGGAGGTCACCACCCAGCCCTACAACGCCCAGCCGTCCAACTACACCGACCCGTTCTGGTCCAACGTAGGCGCCGGGTTCGGCCTGGTCGGGGGGCGCACCACCGCCCTGGCCGCCGCCCCCGACGGCACCTGGTTCGCCGGCACCGCCGACGGCGGCGTGTGGCGGTCCAAGGACCAGGGCGGCCACTGGACCCCGGTGTTCGACCACATGCCGTCCCTCTCCATCGGGGCGGTGGCCATCAACCCCTCCGACGGGTCGGTCTGGGTCGGCACCGGTGAGGCCAACACCTCCCAGGACGCCTACGCCGGCACCGGCGTGTATGTCTCCAGGAACGACGGGAACACCTGGCAGCCGGTCACCGACAGCGACTCGGGCACCAACCCGCTGACGTCGCACACCGTGTTCCGCATCGCCTTCGACTCCGCCGGCGACGCCTACGCTGCCACCGACAACGGGCTGTTCCGCTGGTCGCACGCCACCGGATCGTGGAGCGAGGTGCTCGATCCGGCCGGCACGACCGACAACCCGCCCTACGACCAGCAGGTCACCGACGTGGCGGTGGTGCCCGGCACCGGCGGCCGGGACGTCATCGCCGCCATCGGCTGGCACGGCCCGGGCAACACGCAGAACAACGGGTTCTACCAGTCCACCGACGGCGGCATGACCTTCAACAAGGTGAGCCCCACCGGCAACATCGACGCCGCCGACATCGGCCGGACGACCTTCGCCTACTCGGCGGACGGCTCCAAGCTGTACGCCATCGTGCAGTCCCCGGCGGCGCTGGCCGCCGGCTCCGAGAGCGTGCTGCAGGGCATCTTCGTGGCGTCCGGCCACGGCCGCCAGCCGGCCAGCGTGGCCGGTCCCTGGACCAAGATCGGCGA
>DASSZD010000071.1:0-12293 GCA_035702985.1 Acidimicrobiales bacterium | reverse complement strand
GGTGCCGACGGCGTCGATCGTGGTCGACTTCGCCGCCCACGGCCTGTGGGTCGACCCCGACGTCGACGTGCATTTCTGCCTGCACGACGACCAGGCCGCCCGGGTCCGCTCGCTCGGAGCCAGGCAGGCGGAGGCCACCGGCCCGGTGGTGGCCCCGGCCTTCTCCGAGCACGGCGTCGACCGGGCCGAAGCCCGCCGGCGGCTGGGACTGGGCGACGGCGACCGGGCGGTGCTCATCGTCGCCGGCTCCTGGGGGGCCGGCCACATCGAGCGCACGGCCCGGGCGGTGGCAGCCGACGGCCGGTTCCGGCCGCTGGTCGTCACCGGCAGCAATACCTCCCTGCAACGGCGGCTGCAGGCAGCCGGTTGCGGTGACGTGTTCGGATGGGTCGACGACATGGCGGCGCTGATGATCGCCGCCGACGTCATGGTCGAGAACGCCGGGGGCCTGATGGCCATGGAGGCCATGGCCGTGGGCACGCCGGTGGTGAGCTTCGGGCCCATCCCAGGCCACGGGCGCGAAAACGTGATCCGGATGGACGCAGCCGGCGTGTCCCGCTACGCCACGTCGGAAGCGCATCTCCTCGACCTGCTCGACCGGGTGGTCACCGACGAGGCGTACCGCAAGAGGCTGACAGCGACCGCCGATGGCATGTTCCGGGCGGACATCGCCGACCGGGTGGCCGCCATGGTCCGGCGCCCAGCCCCGGCCGGGCCGGTCGGGAGCCAGGCGTTGACATGAGCTCGCGACCGGTCACCGGAGGCCGACAGTGATCAGCCAGGTTCTGAGCGTGACCACCGGGTCGCAGCCGACGGTGGTGGACATCACGGACCGGTGCCGGGACTTCGTCCCCGACGGCGCCGACGGCCTGCTCTCGGTGTTCGTCCCCCACGCCACCGCCGGCGTGGCCGTCCTCGAGACCGGCGCCGGAAGCGACACCGACCTGTTGAGCCTGATCGACGACCTGCTGCCCACCGACGACCGCTGGACCCACCGGCACGGAAGCCGGGGGCACGGCCGGGACCACGTGCTGCCGGCGTTCATCTCCCCGTCGGTCACCGTACCGGTGCTCGGCGGTCTCCTGCAGCTGGGCACGTGGCAGTCCCTCTGCCTGGTCGACGTCAACGGGGACAACCCCCGCCGGCAGGTCAGGCTCAGCTTCCTCCCCGGCTGACCCGGCTGACCCCGTCGCGTCGGGGTCCCACGGCCAGGATGCGGCGCTCGAGCACCCGGCCGCCGCCGAGCACCAGCTCCCCGAAGGTGGGGTACGGCTGGCGTCGTCGCTGCGTGGGCGACCCCGGGTTGAACAGCACCTGGCCGTCCAGGCCGACCTGGTCGACGGGGATGTGGCTGTGGCCGAACACCACGACCAGGCAGTCCGGGAACCGGCGCCGCAACCGGTCCGGGCGTCCGGCCGCCCGGCCGCTGTCGTGGATCATCCCGATCCGCACCCCGGCCAGTTCCAGTTCGAGGGTCACGGGCAGCCGGCCGGCCAGGCCGTCGTCGTTGTTGCCGAGCACGGCGTGCACCGGCGCCCACCGGCCCAGCCGGTCGAGGACCTCCTGGTCCACTATGTCACCGGCGTGGAGCACGGCGGCCGCCCCGTCCAACCGTTCGACCACGTCGTCGGGCAGCCACCGGGCCGGTCCCCGTCCAGCGGTCTCCGCCCTCAGATGGGTGTCGGCCAGGACCACCACCCTGTCGGCGTCCATCTTCCCGGGGTCGCCCTGGCGGGACCGGATCAGTCGGGCAGGATCCGCTCTATGGCCGTCACCAGCTCGTCGGCATCCGGGGTGACGGTGGGCCGGAACCGTCGCACCACTGCACCGTCGGGGCCGACCAGGAACTTCTCGAAGTTCCACTTGACGTCGCCGGCCTCACCTTCCGCGTCGGGGACGGCGGTCAGCTCCGAGTAGAGCGGATGGCGGTCCGGGCCGTTGACGTCGACCTTCTCGGTCATGGGGAACGTCACGCCGTAGGTGGTGGAGCAGAACGTGGCGATCTCCTCGGCGTTGCCCGGCTCCTGGCCGGCGAACTGGTTGCAGGGCACGCCCAGCACGCTGAAACCCCGGTCCCTGTACCGCTCGTGCAGCTCCTCCAGGCCGGCGTACTGCGGGGTGAGCCCGCAGCGGGACGCCACGTTGACGACCAGGGTGGCCCGGCCGGCGAACCGGGACAGGTCGAGAGGGGTTCCGTCAAGGGCGGCGATGGAGTGGTCTGCGAGGGCCATGCCGGCGCCAACCCCCCCACGGCGCGCCCTATTCCCGCCACCGAAGGTGCCCCCGCCCCGGGATACCGCCCGGCCGGCGTCCGGTCGGGCAGGCTGTTGGCCATGAACCCGACCGGACCGGATCATCGCCCGCCTCCCGAGGGCGGCGGGCGTCGGTACCCGGGGCCGGTCCTGCGTACGGCCGCCGAGTACTCCTGGCGCCTCCTGGTCATCGGGACGGTGGGGTACTTCCTGATCCAGCTCCTGTCCAAGCTGTCGGTGGCCGTCATCCCGTTCGTGGCCGCCCTCCTGGTCACCTCCCTGCTGCAACCGCTCGCCGCCCGGCTGCGGCGGGCCGGCCTGGGCCGGGGCCCGGCGACCATCGTGACGATGCTGGTAGCGGTCGTCCTCCTCGGAGGGCTGATCACCGAGGTGGTCGTCCGGGCGACCCAGCAGGCCCCGCAGCTCGGCGACGAGATCAACCGGCTCCTGCCCCAGATCAAGCACTGGCTCATCCACGGGCCCCTGCGGATCAACGCCAAGACGGTGGACAACCTCAACAGCACCATCACCAACGACATCAGCAAGAACAGCTCCAAGATCGCCTCCACCGCCCTGTCGACCGGCAAGACGGTGCTGTCGTTCCTGACCGGGCTGCTGCTGGCCCTGTTCTCGATCATCTTCCTGGTCTACGACGGGGACCGGGTGTGGGATTTCCTGCTCAAAGGGGTGCCCGTGGCGGCCCGGCCGGCCGCCGACGCCGCCGGGCGGGCCGGCTGGAGGACCATCAGCCAGTACGTCCGGGGAACCCTCATCGTGGCCGTGTTCCACGGCACCGTCGTGGCCGTCACCCTCACCGTCCTGGGGGTGCCGCTGGCGTTCCCGCTGGCGGTGCTGGTGGCGCTGGGGAGCTTCGTGCCCCTGGTCGGAGCCTTCGTCACCGGCGCCCTGGCCGTCGGCGTGGCCGGGCTCAGCCAAGGTCTGGTGGCGGCCATCGTCATGTTGGCGGTGCTCCTGCTGGACAACCAGATCGAGGCCCACGTGTTGCAGCCGTTCGTGGTCGGCCGCTACGTGCGGATCCACCCGTTGGCGGTGGTGCTGTCGCTGACGGCCGGGGCCATCATGTTCGGGATCGTCGGGGCCATCGTGGCCGTGCCCGTGGTGGCGACCATCAACAGCGCCGTCCGGGCGGCCAGCCCGATGACCGGGGCCGGGCGCTCCGACCGGGCGGCGCCGGAGCTGGCCCCCGCCCTGGCCGAGGACCCGCCCGGGCCGGCCCCGGCGGGAGCCGAGGATCCCCCCGGAGAAGGAGGATGATTCCACCGAGCGGATGATGACCGCCGCACCGGGCCGGCCGTAGCCTGGCCCCGTGGCGCGCGACGAGGAGTTCCGGAGGGTGGCGGAGGACCTGCGGGCCCTGGGCCGGTCCCTGGCCCGGGACTTCTGGCAGGCCGCCGACCAGGCCCGCCGCTCCGGGCGGCCCCCGGGCCGGGTCATCAGCCACGGTCTGCGTCACATGGCCGGCGAGGCCCGCCGCGGGATGTGGGGGGGCGGCCACTGGCGGGGATACGGCCCCTACCGGGGGTACGGGTGGCCGGCCGGCCCGCAGGTGCCCTGGGACCCCCGGAACCGACCCGCCCCTCCCCCCGGGCCGAGCTGGCCCACCCGGCGGCGCCCGCCGCAGCCGCCCCCGGCCCGGCCGGGCCCGCCCCGGCCGGCCCGCCCGCCGGTGCGGCGCCGCTGGGACGCCACCACCCTGCTGGGCCTGCTAATCGTGGTGTTCGGCTCGGCCTGGCTGCTGGGCGCCGTCAACGCCGTACAGGTCCCCACCGAGGGGGTGGTGGCCATCGGGCTCATGGTTCTCGGGGTGGCCGTCATCGTCACCGCCCGCACCGACTGGAGCCTGAGCCGGCGGGCCTGGCCGCTGTGGGTCGGCGCCGCCCTGGTCGTCGTGGCGGTGACCGCCTCCAGCACGTTCGGCATCGCCGGCACCCTGAACCACGTGTCGTTCGGTGCCATGCAGCGCACCGCCGTGGCCGGCCGCACGGTGTACGGCGGGTTCGGCAACCTGAGCGTGGACGGCACCGCTCTGGCCCCGGGCGCCCGCGTCACCGTGGAGAGCGCGGCGGGCCGGACCGACATCTCCACCCCGCCCGGGGTCCCGGTGGAGGTCCACGCCCGGGTACTGGCCGGCCAGGTGTGCGTCGGTGGCCAGGCCCCGGCCCGAGGTCTGGATGCGACGGTGGACGGGCTGTTCAGATCGGGGGCGGCCCAGCCGGTGACCCTCGACGTCCACCAGCTGGCAGGCGATGTGATCATCGACGGTGGCCGATGCAACCAGCCGTGACCACCCCGGTGGCGACCTACCAGTACCGCACGTCGCGGGTGGCCGTGGGCACCTTCTTCCTGCTGCTCGGCGCGGCGTTCCTGCTCGACAGCACCGGGATCTTCCGGGTCACCGCCGCCCTGTTCTGGCCCCTGGTCGTGATCTCGCTCGGCGTGGGCCTGCTCATCCACCGGGCCCGGCGGCTCATGGTGGAGGAGGACCGCAGCGCCCAGCTGGCCGTGGCCGAGGAGCGGGTCAGGATCGCCCGCGAGCTGCACGACATCGTCGCCCACGGCGTGTCGCTGATGACCATCCAGATCGCCGCCGCCCGGCGGGTGGCCGCCAAGAGCCCCGACTCGGCCGATGAGTCGCTGGCGGCCGCCGAGGACGCCGGCCGCCAGACGCTGAGCGAGCTGGAGGGGATGCTGGCCGTCCTGCGGGGGGCCGACGCCTCGATCGGCGCGGCCGCCGGCAACACCGGTCCGGCCGACGAGACCGGCCCGGGCCAGGCCCGGTCCCCCCTGCCCCGCCTGGCCGACCTGGAGAGCCTGGTGGAAGCGGTCCGCCAGACCGGGCGCACCGTCCGCTACCAGGTGCTCGGAGAGGCCCCGCCCCTGCCCGCCAGCGTGGAGATGACCGTCTTCCGCGTGGTGCAGGAAGCGGTCACCAACGCCGTCCGCTATGCCGGCGACGCCCCGATCGACATCCAGGTCATCTTCTCGCCGGCCGCCATCACCGTCTTCGTCGACGACGAGGGGCCGGGTGGGCCGGCCGGCGGGCGCAGCGGATCGGGCCACGGCCTGGTCGGCATGCAGGAGCGCCTGGCCGCCGTGGGGGGCACGCTGGAAGCCGGGCCCCGCCGGCCCGGACCGGGCTGGAGGGTGTACGCCACCATCCCGGTGATCCTGCTGGACGTGGCCTGACGGCGCACCCGGAGGCGCCCGAGCGGACACACTGTTCGGGTGATCCGCCTCCTCATAGCCGACGACGAAGCCATGGTCCGGCGCGGTCTTCGCCTGGTGCTCGAGGCCGAAGAGGACCTGCAGGTGATCGGAGAGGCGGCGGACGGTGTCGAAGCCGTCGAGCAGGCCCGCCGCCTCGACCCGGACGTGGTCCTCATGGACGTCCGCATGCCCCGCCTGGACGGGGTGGAGGCGTGCCGCCGGCTCACCGCCGACAGCGACGTGAAGGTGGTGATCCTCACCACCTTCGACCTGGACGAGCACCTCTTCGCCGCGGTTCGGGCCGGCGCCAGCGGGTTCCTCCTCAAGGCGTCGCGCCCCGAGGACCTGGTCTCGGCCATCCGGGCCGCCTACGCCGGCAACGCCCTGGTGGAACCCCGCATGACCAAGCGCCTTCTCGAGGAGTTCGCCCGCTCCCCCGGCCATCCGGCGACCCCGGACCGGGTGCCCGACCGCTTCGCCGAGCTGACCGACCGGGAGATCGACGTGCTGCGCGAGGTGGTACGGGGGGCCAGCAACGCCGAGATCGGCGAGCGCCTCTACATCAGCGAGACGACCGTCAAGACCCACGTCAACCACATCCTCACCAAGCTGGCGGTGCGCGACCGCATCCAGGCGGTGGTGCTGGCCTACGACGAGGGGCTGGTCGAACCGGGCCGGGGCCCGGTGGGCTGACCGCCCCAATCAGCCGCTGGTAGGAGGCCGAATCAGCCTCGCGGACGATGCCCCGCAGGCCGCCCGGCCGTAGCGTGGAGTCACCAAGGAGGAACCATGTACAGCTCCCCGTACGAGCCCGGTCCCGGCTACCCCCACGGGACGTCCGAACCGCCCCGCCCCTGCCGCCCCAGCCTTCTGCGCATGATCGTGGCGGCCGTGCTGATCGGCGTGGTGGCGTCGCTTCTCTTCGGTCCTGCGCTGTGGGCCGTAGGGATCCTGTTCCACATCATCGGCTTCGCCCTGCGGGTGGCCATCCTGATCGCGGTGGGCACCTTCATCTGGCGGCGGGTGGCCCGGGGTCGGGTCCGCCGGGGCCGGATATGACCCTTGACATGCCGGCCCGCGGGGTTTTCAATTCGAGGTGATCGAGCATCACGTCGGAATCCCCGACCGCACGGAAAGGAGGGCCTGTGGCAACACGGAGCTCGTCCGAGGAGGACGTTCCGCCCCGCTGCTGAGGGGTCCCGTTCCGCCGGGAGCGGAGCGAGGCCCGACCGGTGGTCGTCGCGGCGGCGGCGCGGATATGACCGGCCCTATGGCCGGATCACGTTGCGGCGTGATCCGGGACGAGGCGGTCCCACACGAGACGCGTAACCGCAGTCGTCGATGACCTACTGACCGGCACAGGTGAGGCCCAAGGGTCTTGCCTGTGCCGGTTGGCGCGTCCGGGGCCCCTTGGTGCGTGGCCGCTATCCCGCTCGACGTGGGACCATGGTGGGGTGAGCGATCTTCCCGACCGGTGGGGCGGCCCCTCCGAGGTCGAGGTGGCGGAACGGGCCGGCGGGTCCCTGGAGCGGCCGTCGGGGCGGGGCCTGGTGCTGTCGCCGGCCGAGAAGGCCGCCCGGCGCCACAACCGGCGATGGATGCTGGGCATCGCCGTGCCCAGCATCGCCGTGCTGCTCACCGCCCTGATCGCCTCCGGTGTGGCCGAGAGCAACCAGCCCAACGGACCGTCGATCACCGCCCCGGCCGGCTACCAGGTCCACCGCGACGGCTATTTCTCCTACGTCGTGCCGGCCGGCTGGACCAACAACCCCACCTTCACCGACAGCACCGGTGACGTGGACACGTCGGGCCCCACCGGATGGGCCGCCGAGCACATCGGCTACCGCAGCGGCCCGCCGGTCCCCGGCGAGCCCCGGCCGTCCTCGCTCCAGGCGTTCGGGATGCCCAGCCCGCAGGCCTACCAGCTGAGCGCCGCCCGGCCGGTCACCGTGAAGGGCGCCTCCGTGGCGTACTCCTACCGGATGATCCGGCCCGGCTTCGAGGCCGCGGTGATCGACGCGTGGAGCAGCCGGTCGGCGGTGGAGATCTGGCTGGTGGTGCACGCCCCAACCGCCGTCACCGACCGCATCGTGGGCTCCCTGTCGGCGTGACCGCCGTCGGGGTGCCGCTCCGTCCCTAGTCCGAGCCGCGTAACCGGGGCCACTCCACCCGGCACCACGCCACCTTCTGGCAGGCCGGGCAGCGCATCAGCCGGGACCACCGCCGGGCGGGAATCCACAGGGACGGGACCAGGGACAGGCCCAGGCCGACGAGCGACATCGGGGTCCGGTTGAGGCAGGTGCGGCACTCCACCACCGCGGTGGTCGGGCCGGCGTGGATGTCGGCGGGCGGGCCGACCGGGGCCGCTCGCCCGGCGGTGGGCCGGCCCGGGCGCCCGGTGTCGGAGAAGACGGCCCGTCTACCGGCGGCCGGCTCCCCCGCAGCTGGGCCCCCGGGGATCGGCGGGGCCGGGTCTGCGGCCCCCCGGCCCTCCCCGTCGCCGGAGGCCAGCCCCGGGTCGTAGGGGCCGGAGAACAGCGCCCGTCGCCCCGGGCGCGAGCCGGGAGGGGGCGGCGACCCGCTCATCGGCCGCCGGCCCGGCGCCCGGCCGGATCTATCACGGCGGCCAGCTGGCGGTAGGCCTCGGCGCTGGCCGAGCGGGGGGCGTGGCCCAGCACCGAGCACCCCCGGCCGGGGGCCTCGGCCACCCGCACCGACTTGGGGACGGCCGGCTCGAGCACGGCCAGCCCGTAGGCACGCCCGACCGACGCCAGCGTGTCCTGGGCCAGGCGGGTCCGGGGGTCGAACATGGTGGCGATCACCCCCAGCACCTTCAGGTGGGGGTTGGTGAAAGACCGCACGTCGGCGATGGTCTCCATCAGCTGGCCCACTCCCCGGTGGCTGAGGGTCTCGCACTGCAGCGGCACGAGCACCCCGCCGGCCGCCGTCAGGCCGTTGATGGTCAGCACACCCAGCGACGGGGGGCAGTCGATCAGCACCATGTCGTAGTCGGACTTGATGACGTCGAGCGCCCGGGCCAGGGCGTACTCGCGGCCCGGGCGGGTCAGCAGGTGGACCTCGGCCCCGGCCATGTCGATGCTGGAGGGCAGGAGGTCCATCCCGTCGATCCGGCGCCGGGCCGCGGTCACCTCCGCCTTGCCCGTCATCACCTCGTACAGGGAGGTGTCCAGGGCGTCGGGATCCAGGCCGGTCGAGAACGTCAGGCAGGCCTGGGGGTCCAGGTCCACCAGGAGCACCCGCCGGCCCCGCTCGGCCAGGGCCGCCCCCAGGGAGTGCACCGTGGTCGTCTTGGCCACCCCGCCCTTCTGGTTGGCCACCGCGACTATCTCCGTCACGCCCTCCAGCCTAATGGCGGCGTCGGGGGCGGCCCGTCCTGCGCCCCGCCGCGCCGGTCAGGGCACGGCGTAGCCGAAGATCGGGAACCCGTTGTAGTTGGCCGAGTCGGACGGGAGGTAGGGGCCGTTGAGGATGACGTTGTAGGCCCCGTCGGGCGCCGGCCCGGCGTCACCTTCGACGGTGTCCACGGCCCCGTCCGGCCACATCTGGGCCACGATCCCGTCGTGCACCGCGGTGTCCACGTTCTGGGGTCCGGTGCCGTACAGCACGATGTCGCCCGGCGCCGGCCTGGCCGCGGGGGCCAGGACCCGGGTGTGGGAGGCGGCCCACTGGTAGATGTCGCCCACGAAGGCGTAGGACGGGATGGGGACACCCGAGTGGTTCCACACCCACGTGGCGAACAGGGCGCACCACGCCTCGCACGGACCGTAGGGGTTGCAGAAGCTGCCCGTGTAGGGGTCGGCCACCACCTGGCTGGTCGCCAGGGAGACGATGGGGTTGGCCCCCCACGGATGGCTGAACGCCACCGGGAAGGCGTCGGGTTCGAGGAGCCAGTAGCCGCCGCCGTCGGGGGTGGGGACGATCCCCGAGATGGGTTCGGTCCGGGGCGCGGCCAGGTTGTCCCCGTAGAAGGTGGCGTCCCCGAAGTGGTACACGTCGCCGTTGGCGTTGGACAGCCAGTAGCCGCCGCCTGAGGGCGTGGCGGCCATACCGTCCACCGTGCCGGCGATGGCCACCCCGCCCAGCGACCCGTAGAACGGGGCGTCGCCGAAGCTGAAGATCCCGCCGTCGGCGGCCACCAGCCAGTAACCCTTCCCGTCGTGGGTGGGGGCCATCCCCACCACCGGCTGGTTGAGCTTCATGCTCCCGGTCGACCCGTAGAACCAGGCGTCGCCGAAGCTGAACACCCCGCCGTCGCTGGCAACCAGCCAGTAGCCCTTCCCGTCGGGGGTGGGCGCCATCCCCACGATCGGCTGGTTGAGCCGCATGTTCCCGGTGGATCCGTAGAACCCGGCGTCGCCGAAGCTGAACACCCCGCCGTCCAGGGCGACCATCCAGTAGCCCTTGTGGTCGGGGGTGGCGGTGATGCCCACGATCGGGGCGTAGAGGTTGAGCGAGGTCAGCGAACCGAGAGCGGGCGCGTCCCCGTAGGGGTACACCGTGCCGTCGGCGGTGGCTATCCAGTAGCCCTTGCCGTCGGAGGTACCGGCCATGCCGACCGCCGGCGAGGACAGGCTGACATTCGTGGGTGCCCCCTGGTCGGTGGCGTCGCCGTAGGCGAACACCCCCGGGTCGGCGTAGGCCTCTCCGTGCACCGGGGACCCGGATCCCTGGGCGTGCGCCGCCCCGGCCCCCACCTGAACCGTGAACAGCCCCACCACCAGGACTGCCGTCGCACCTGCCAGTGCTCTCGATATCCGCCCCACCGGCGCCGACATTACTCCTTCCCGCGGCGTCCGACCCGGTTATGTCACCCCGGGGCGGTGGCGCCCAGATAGGTCTCCCCTCCCCACCGGGCGCCCACGACGGTCGGGAAGCTCTCCACCCGCACGTCGGCCCCGGCGTGGGGGGCGTCGACCATCACGCCGGCCGGGTCGACCACCAGGCCGACGTGGGTCACGCCGGCCGGTCCGGACCCGAAGAACACCAGGTCCCCGGGTGACAGCGGCCCACCCGGGGGTACCGGCGGGCCGGCCAGGAACTGGTCCTGGGCCACCCGGGGGATCCCCACCCCGGCCGCCGCGTAGGCGGCCTGGGCCAGACCGGAGCAGTCGAAGCCCACCCCCGGCGTCTCCCCGCCCCAGCGGTAGGGGGTCCCGACCTGGCCCAGGGCATAGGCGAGCGCCGCCGCCCCGGCGGCCCCGGTGGCGCCCGGCGGGCCCCAACCCCACGACCGGGCCTGGCTCAGGACCCGGGCCACGTAGGCCGCCGAATGGTTGTAGGCGTAGACCGCCCCGCCCAGGCCGTCCGGGCGGCCGCCGCCGTTGGCGCAGAGCATCCGGGCGGCGGCGTACACCGCGTCCGTCGGGTCGTACGGCGAGGGCGGGACCGCCCCGCCCGGCGGGACGGGTTGGTCGTAGGCGGCGAAGGTGGCCGGCTCGAACTGCATGGGCCCTTCCGCCCCGGCCGGGTTGTGCCCTCCCCTGACCCCGGGCAGGTCCGACGTGCCGCTGGCCGACTCCAGCGCGCCGATGGCGGCCAGGACCTGCCAGGGCAACCCGGCGCAGCCGGATGCGGCCGCCACGTAGAGCCTCAGCATCCCGGCCGGCACTGCCGTCAGCGGGCCGCCCCCGCCCGGCGGCGCCGCCGCGCCGGGGCTGTCCGCGGCCGGGCCCGCCACCAATGCCGTGGCGGCGGCCAGGACCGGGCCGGCGAGCGCCGACCCCGCCACGATCACCCCAAACAGCATTTTCATAGTTTTCAGTCTATTTCATTATCACCAGCTATTCAACAGGCGGCGGACGCCCCCCGGTACGCTCTTGGAGCGCTGCAGAGGAGGACGTATTGCGGTCGTCGATTGCCGACTACGAGGTGGTGGAGATGCTGGCCGGGCCGCCCGACGGTCCGCGCCGGTTCCTGTGCCGGGCCCCGGGCCGCCTGGCCTGGAGCGATCCGGTGGAGGTCATCGAGGTCCCGGTCGACGACAGCCGCTTCGCCCCGTGGAGCGACTGGGTGGCCCGGGTGGCTGCCGCCGGCGGGGAGGACCTGCGGGTCCTGCTGGAGGCCGGACCGGACCCCGACGGTTGGGGCGGTTTCGTGAGCTGCGAGGCCGCCCCCGGGGGATCCCTGGGCCACCCCGAGCTCGACGCCGGGGCGGCGCCGCCCGACCCGGTCGACGCGGTGGCCGGCGCCGCCCGGGGCGCCCACGCCCTGCACGAGGTGGGGTTGGCCCACGGGTCGATCAGCCCCTCCTCGATCTTCCTCACCGCCCGCCGCCCGGTGCTGGGACCACCCCGGCTCGACGCCCCGGATGGTCTCGCCATCGGCGCCGCCGTCTGGGAGGATCTGCAGTGCGTGGACCCGGACCTGCTGCGCGGCGAGGCTCCCTCCCGCAGTTCGGACATCTGGTCGCTCGGGGCGACCCTCCACATGGCCCTCACCGGCCGGGCCCTGTACCCCGGCCTGGCCGAGGATCAGGCCGTCACCGCCGTGCAGCGGGTGATGTTCACCAGGCCCGAGATCGACCCGTCGATCGACGAGGGCCTGCGCCGGTTGATCGCCCGCTGCCTGGAGCCGGACCCGTCCCTGCGCCCGGAGAACGCCGACGAAGTGGCCCGGGAGCTGGCGACCAGGCAGGTGCGGCCATGATCGAACGGCTGGAGGTCACTCCCGGTTCGGGCACGGTGATCCGCTACGGGTCCGTGTCCGCATGGGCGTCGTCGTCGGCGTCGGCCGGGCTGGTCAGCTTCCTCACGGTGTCGGCCCGCAACCTGGCCGGGTCGGCCGCCGGCGGCC
>DASSZD010000197.1:0-5062 GCA_035702985.1 Acidimicrobiales bacterium | reverse complement strand
CGTCCCGTCGGGGGCCCGGGACGCCACGGTGGCCACCGTGCCGGGCAGGAAACCGTGGGTCGACAGGTAGGTGAGGGACGCCTGGTCCAGCTCCACCTGCTCGGTGACCCGCTGCAGCCGGACCTGGTCGCCCTGGCGGCTGTCGGCCAGCATGACGGCCCCGGGATCGGGCACCGCCCCGGTGCCCGGTATGGGGTTGCCGTGCGGGCAGGTCGTGGGGTGGCCCAGCACCTCCACCAACCGGGCCTCCACCTCGTCGGAGATCACGTGCTCCCAGCGGCCGGCCTCCAGGTGGGCCTTCTCCCACGGCAGGCCGATGATGTCGGTGAGCAGCCGCTCCGCCAGGCGGTGCTTGCGGACCACGCTCTCGGCCACCGACCGGCCCCGCTCGGTCAGCTGCAGGGAGCGACCCTGCCCGTCCAGGTAGCCCTCGTCGCGTAGCCGGCGGATCATCTCCGACACGGCCGGGGCCGAGTGGCCGAGGCGCTCGGCCAGGCGCGCCTGGATGACGACCATCCCCTCCTCGCCCAGCTCGTGGATGGCCTCCAGGTACTCCTCCAGGGGCGGATGGAAACCCTCCGGCATGCCCCTGAGACTACCGGCAACCGGGTGGGTCTCCGCCGTCCCATCCCGGGCGTACCATCGACCCGATGGCCCGCCTGATGCTCATCGACGGAAACTCCCTCCTGTACCGGGCGTTCTTCGCCCTGCCCACCGACATGGCCACCGCGTCGGGGCAGGTGACCAACGCCGTGTACGGGTTCACCTCGATGCTCATCAACCTGATCAAGGACCACCGGCCCGACCAGCTGGTGGCCACCTTCGACCGGCCCGAGCCGACCTTCCGCCACGAGAAGGTGCAGGACTACAAGGCCGGCCGGGCCGAGACCCCCGACATCCTGCGCCAGCAGATGGGACTGGCCCGCCAGCTCGTCGAGGCCCTGCATATCCCGCTGGTCGACTCGCCCGGCTACGAGGCCGACGACGTCATCGCCACCCTGGCCACCCAGGCCGCGGAGCGGGGTGACGAGGTGATCGTGGTGACCGGCGACCGGGACACCTACCAGCTGGTCCAGGACCCGTCGATCAGGGTCCTCTACAACAAGCGGGGGGTGTCCGACTACGTGCTCTACGACGAGGCCGGCATCGAGGCCCGCACCGGGGTCAGGCCGGTCGACTACCCCCAGTACGCCGCCCTGCGGGGCGACCCCTCGGACAACCTGCCCGGCGTTCCGGGGGTGGGCGAGAAGACCGCTGCCAAGCTGATCAACACCTACCACGGGCTGGACGGCATCTTCGAGCACCTGGCCGACCTGACCCCCAAGCTGCGCCAGAGCCTGGCCGACAGCGAGGAGCAGGTGCGGTCCAACGCCGCGGTCACGCCGCTGGTCCGCGACGTGCCGGTCACCCTCGACACCGAGCAGGCGGTTCTCGGCGGCTGGGACCTGGATGAGATCCGCCGGCTGTTCGACTTCCTGGAGTTCCGCACCCTGTGGGACCGTTTCCTGGAGGCCACCGGGGCGGACAAAGGGGCCGCCGCCGCGCCGGCCGCCCCCACCTCCTCGATGGAGGTGGCGGTGGAACGCCTGGGCACCCCGGCGGTGGCCGCGGAGCGGATCAACGCCTGGCGGGCCGGTGGGGTGGCGCTCACCATGTCCGGCGCCTGGTCGGGTCGCGAGGGGCGCTCCGAGCTGCTCGGCCTGGCCTTCGTGGCGCTGCCGGCCGGCGACACCGTCGAGGCGGTGTGGCTGGACGGCGGGTGGTTGGGCGAACCGGCGGTGATCGGGGCCCTGGACGGTCTGCTCGGCCCCGACGGCAGCCGGGTGTCTGCCCACGACGCGAAGGCGCTGATGCGGGGGTTGATGGCCCGGGGGATCACTTTTTCCAACCTGGAGCTGGACCCGGCCATCGCCGCCTACCTGGTCGACCCCGCCGGCGACCAGTACCTGCTCGAGGACCTGGCCGCCCGTTACGCCGGGGTGGAGCTGGCCCCGCCGGGCGGTACGGCGACCGGCCAACTGGATCTCATGGCCGGCGCCGAGGACCCGGCCGACACCGCGGCCCGGCGAGCGGCGGCCGTGGCCCGCCTGGTGGAGCCGCTCGGCGCCGCCCTGTCGGCCCGGGGCATGTCCCAGCTGTACGACGAGGTGGAACGTCCCCTGGTGCGGGTGCTGGCCGAGATGGAGGACGCCGGGGTGCGGGTCGACGTGCCCGCCCTCAAGGAGCTGGCCGGTGAGCTGGCCGCCGAGGCCAAGCGGCTGGAGGGGCAGATCCAGCAGCTGGCCGGGGTGGAGTTCGTGGTCAACTCCACGCCGCAGCTGCGGGAGGTGCTGTTCAACAAGCTGGGGCTCACCCCCCAGAAGAAGACCAAGACCGGCTACTCCACCGACGCCCAGACCCTGGAGAAGCTGCGCGGCGAGCATCCCATCGTGGAGGCCCTGCTGCGCTACCGGGAGGTGGAGAAGCTGCGCTCGACCTACGGCGAGTCGCTCCTGGCCGAGGTGGGCCCCGACGGGCGCATCCACGCCACTTTCAACCAGACGGTGGCCCGCACCGGGCGGCTCAGCTCCGACCAGCCCAACCTGCACAACATCCCCATCCGCAGCGACGAGGGCCGGCGGTTCCGGCAGTGCTTCATCCCGGCCGACGGGTGCCGGTTCCTGGTGGCCGACTACAACCAGATCGAGTTGCGGGTCATCGCCCACCTGGCCGACGAGCCGGCGCTGATCGAGTCGTTCCGCACCGGGACCGACATTCACAGCGTCACCGCGTCGCGGATCTACGGGGTGGCCCCCGAGGACGTGACCATCGCCATGCGCTCCAAGGCCAAGATGGTGTCCTACGGCCTGGCGTACGGGATGGAGTCCTACGGCCTGGCATCCCGGCTGGCCATCCCGGTGGAGGAGGCCACGGCCATCCTGCGGGCGTACTGGGACGCCTTCCCGGCGGTGCGGGCCTACATGGACCGGGTGGTGGCCGAGGCCCGGGACCGGGGCTACACCGAGACCCTGTTCGGGCGCCGGCGCCAGATCCCCGAGCTGCAGTCGGGCCGCTACCAGGTGCGCATGGCGGGCGAGCGCCAGGCCATGAACGCCGGGATCCAGGGCCTGGCCGCCGACATCTTCAAGGTGGCCCTGGTCCGGCTGGACGCCCGCCTGCGCCCGGCCGGCCTGCGCAGCCGGCTGGTGCTGCAGGTGCACGACGAGGTCATCGTGGAGACGCCCCCCGACGAGGAGGAGGCCGCCGCCGCGGCGGTGCTCGACGCCATGACCGGGGCGGTGGAGCTGCGGGTACCTTTGACGGTCAACCTGGCCTGGGGGGAGAACTGGGCGGCCGCCAAGGGATAGTTTCGCGGTGGTTGATCACCACCGGGTCGATCACCACCGGAGGGGGTACCTGATGACGACACCCGGGGCGACCGGACCGACCGACGAGCACCCGGTTCGGGTGGTCCACGACCACGCCGAGCGCATCTTCACCTGGAGCTACGAGCGGGAGCGGCCCCAGCTGGTCAACCTGTACAACAAGGCGGCCGCCTCCCAGTGGAACAGCGTCACCGACCTGGACTGGTCGACCGACGTGGACCCGGAGAAGGTCACCTCCGACGAGCCGCCCATCCTGGCCCTGGTCCGGGCCGCGGCGGCACTGCCGGGCTCGCCGCTGGCCGGCTGGGGGGAGCGGGAGTTCATGGACCTGCGCATCGAGATGTTCAAGGCCCAGCTGAGCCAGTTCATGCACGGCGAGCAGGGGGCCATGATGACCGCCGCCAAGCTGGTGGAGACGGTGCCGTGGATCGACGCCAAGTACTACGCCGCCACCCAGACCATGGACGAGGCCCGCCACACCGAGGTGTTCGCCCGTTACCTGCGGGAGAAGATCGGCGACGCCTATCCGATGTCACCGTTCCTGCAGGGCCAGATCTTCGGCCTGCTCGAGGACAGCCGGTGGGACATCGCCTACCTGGGCATGCAGATCATCATCGAGAGCCTGGCCCTGGCCGCCTTCGGGGACCTCTTGAGGCGGACCTCGGAGCCGTTGCTGTACAAGTTGCTGCGCTACGTGATGGCCGACGAGGCCCGCCACGTGGCGTTCGGGATCGTGTCGCTCAACGAGCTCTACCGGGGCATGTCGGCGGCCGAGCTCAAGGAGCGGCAGGAGTTCCTGGTGGAGAACACCCTGCGCAACCGGCTGCGCTCCACCACGCCCGAGGTGTGGGAGCACATGGGGGTGAGCCTGGAGAAGGTCGTGCCGTATCTGATGGAGGCGGCGGCCAGCGTCGGCCACGGCCCGTTCGAGGCGTTCCAGCGGGCGTTCTTCTCCAAGCTGGTCCCCAACGTGCGCAAGCTGGGCCTGCTCGACGCCAACGACGGCTACCTGCGCGAGCAGTGGGGCAGCGCCGGCCTGCTGCAGTTCGAGCACGCCGACGACACCGCGTCGGACTTCGAGGCCTACGACGCGGTAGCCGCCGACCGGGCGGCGGTGGCCGGCAGCTGAGCGCCGGCGGGCGCCTGGCCGCCTGCCCGGCTGGGCCGTTCGGCATTGCCTCGCCGGCCCGGCCTGAAACGCTCCTAACGCCCCCTGGAGCGCTGGCCCGGGCGTCAGGCCGTGGCGGGCCGGGGTCATCTGTGAGCCGGTTTTCCAACTTTGAGCCAGATCAGCAGAAGAACACATGATACGGCTCAAAGTTGATAAAGACGCTCACAGAACCACCGCCATGTGATGTAAGCGCACGAGATGGCCCGATCCGCCCGGCCGGCAGGCCCCTCCGTTGCCGCGCAGACGGCCCGCGCAGACGGCCCGCCGACGGCCCACAGACGGCCCACCGACGGCCCCGGTCGGGGTCATCCAGCTCCGAGAGCGGCCAGCTGGGCGGCTTTGATGTCGGGACTCTGGCCGAAGACCAGCATGAACGTGGCCTCCCGCATCAGCCGGGCAGCATGCGAGAAGGCCTCCACCGACCGGCCGCCGCCGGCCGCGACCAGGGCGGTGGCGGCCCGCACCGCCAGCAGGGAGGCCTGCGCCCGGGCCCCGACCACGGTGGCCGGTGTCGAGGCCAGCAGGG
>DASSZD010000187.1:0-5816 GCA_035702985.1 Acidimicrobiales bacterium | reverse complement strand
GTGTCAGCCGTGGCCGCGGTGTCAGCCGTGCAGCCTGACCGGGTGACCCTCGAACGCCTCCACCCCGTGCGCCGCCACCTCCACCAGCTGATGGGACAGGTCGGCCAGGGCCCGGGCCGCGGCCAGCTCCTCCCCGATGGTGGGCACGTCGGGGTCCACGGGGTTGCGGCGGGACCGGCCCCAGCCGTGCCATTCGTGCTGGGCGGCGCGCATCCGGGCGTCGGCCCGGGTGCGGTCGTCGTTCTCGGTGAAGACGATCTCGACGGTCCACACCCGCTCCCCTTCGGGTGACCACCGCGGCTCCGGTCGGGGGGCAGGAGCGCCGACCGGCTTGGGGTGGAGCGCCCCGATGGCGGACTCGAGCACGTGGCGCCGGGCTACCAGCCGAGCCCGGTAGTGGCTGTTGTCGGTGGCGGCGATCTCGTGGCTCATGTCCCGCAGGGATTCGCGGATGAGGCTCTCCAGTTCTCCCGCCTGCTCGTCGTTCAAGGTCACGTGCATCCGGCCTCCTCCTCCCGGGGACCACGGCGGTGCCTACCGTCGAGGTAGAGACTGACCGATCCGCCAGCCCCCTCACAGTGCCGAACATCCCTTATCCGGTGGGCCGTTCAACTCTCATCGCTCTGTAGCCTGCCGGTGAACAGGTCTTCGCGCACAGGAGGAATCGGCAGATGCCCACCCGGGACGGAATGGCAGAGTGGCGGGGCGACCTGAAGAGCGGGTCGGGGTCCGTATCAGTGGCGAGCGGCCTGTTCGAGGGCCGGTACTCCTACAGCACCCGCTTCGAGGACGGCCCCGGCACCAATCCGGAGGAGCTGATCGGGGCGGCCCATGCCGGCTGCTACTCGATGGCCCTCAGCAACATGCTGGCCGAAGCCGGCCACGTACCCGAATCGGTCCGGACCACAGCCCGGGTCCACCTGCGGACAGTGGACGGGAAGCCGACCATCTCCCGGATCGACCTGGTGACCGAGGGGCGGGTGCCCGGCCTCGCCGCCGAGGAGTTCACCCGGCTGGCCGAAGAGGCCAAGGCGGGCTGCCCGGTGTCGCGGGCGCTGGCCGGCGTGGCCGAGCTGACCCTGGACGCCACCCTGGTCGGCTGACAGTCCGGCATCGGGGCCCAGCCGCGGCCGGGGTTGGGCGCGGTCGCGCTCCGGGCCCGAAGACGGCACCGCAGGCTCTCAACCGCGGGCGGTGATCGGACGATACATAACCGTGGCGCAATACACGGTGACCCGATGCGCGGCCTGATCCGCTCGCCTTTCTCGGGCCGCCAGCCGGCGCGCTCCCTCAATGGCAGCCCCGGCGCGGTGGCAGCCCTTCCCTCCACCATCGACCTCCGCGCCGGGTACCTGAGCGACGACCTCACCGGGCTGGGCAGCCTGCTGGCCCTGCGTGAGCAGCTGGAGCGGATCATCGACCTGTCCCCGCCGTTCGGGCCCAGGCCGGCGGTGCTCCTGATCGACATCGACGGATTCAGTCGGCTCAACCTCACCTACGGTCGCGACGCCGCGGACCAGGTACTGGTAGCGATGGCCTCACGGCTGCGCACCCTGTCTCCCGAGCCCGGCGCCGCCTACCGGGTGGGCGGCGACGAGTTCGTGGCGCTCCTGGAGCCGACCGAGACCTTCGCCGCGGTGGCGGCCGCGGGCCAGATCCAGGCGGCCCTGAGCCAGCCGGTTGAGGCCGGCGGGTCGGTCCTGCAGTTGACCGTCTCGATAGCAGTGGTCATGCTCGGTCACCGCCACCGGGTGGACGGGCTCCTGAGGGACGCCGATGTCACCATGTACCGGGCCAAGACCGAAGGCGGCAATCGGGTCGACGTCTACAACTGGGAGACCGACAGCTGGTCGACGGCACGCAAGAAAGACGCCGACCGACTGGCCAAGGAGGTCGACGAGCTGCGCAGGCAGAACCGGGTGCTGGCCGACGCGGTCACCCACGACCTGGACACCGGCATGCCGAACGGTCTGGCCCTCGACGCCGACCACATGCAGGTCCACGCCCGGTTCAAGCGGGCGTCCGAGCCGTACGCGGTCATACTGGCCCGCGTCGACGGCCTGGACACCGCCGCCGACTTCTTCCACTCCCAGGACGGCATCAAAGCGGTGACCGCGGTGGCCTACGCCATCCGGGACACCGTCCGCCTCACCGACCGGGCCTACCGCCTGGGCCACGGCGACTTCGCAGTGCTGCTGCCCGGTTCGGGGCTCAAGCAGGCGGTGGGCGCGGCGGAGCGCATCCGGGCCCGGGTGGAGGGCCTGGGGCTCGAACACCAGCGCGAGCCCGGTCGGGCCGTGACGGTGACCATGGCGCTGACCGAGGTCGGGTTCCGCCACAGCGAGCCGAAGGACGTGGTGGCCGAGGTGAGCGGCCTGCTGTCCAGCGCGGCCTCCCAGGGCCACAACCGGATCGTCTGGCCCAGCTGACCCGGCCGGTCGCCCGAACCCCACGGGCCGCCGGTCCCGGCATCCGTGCGCCGGCCCGCCGACGGTCGTTCCCCGGCCTCTCCCACCCCCGATGGGGCGGGCCCCGGGCCCTTGCTAGGCCTTGCGCCGGCGGCGGAACAGGCGCTGCAGGCGGGACCCGCCCGTCGCCTCGGGAGGGGTCGCCTCGGGCACCGTGGCCCCGGTCAGATCCTGCCCGGCCGACGCCGGCTCGCCGATGGTCGCCTCGGGAGGCGCCGGCTCGGGCGGCGCCGATTCGGTGAGCTCGGCGGCCGCCGGCGAGGGGGCGGCCCGGCCCACGGCCTTGTCGGCCGCCTCCGCCACCATGGAGCGGTACCGCTCCCGGAACGTCCAGTCGAAGGCGCCGTCCATCGGATCCCGGTCGAACATCACGGCCAGCATCTCCCTGGTCTGGGCGGCCGCCACGGTGATCCGCATGGCGGGCATCCCGTCGGTTATGACCCGGCTCAGCGACGCCAGCATCTCGACCGTCACCACCAGACCGGCCAGGACCCCCTCGGAGAGCGCCAGTCCCTCCCCCTGGTAGTCGGAGTACAGCCTGTTGACCTCCCGGCACAGACCCAGAGTGAAGGCGACATCGTCCTCCTCCACCAGGGTGAATCCGGCCGGTTCGGGGAGGAACTCGACCGACTGCACCGTCGCATCAATCAGTTGCACGTCATCTCCAGTGCCCCATGTCGGAAGTGCTTCTCTCGGACATCCTTTTTTTCGGCCGGAACCGCTGACGCCTTTACCCGAGGCAACGATCGGGACCTGCCGTCAGCACCTGACATCGCCGGGTTACCTGACGTCAGTTTCTGACATCGAGTGGGTGTGGGAGCAGCTGCCATGAACATCTTCGTCACCGGGGCCTCGGGCTGGATCGGCTCGGCCGTGGTCCCCGGACTACTGGCCGCCGGGCACGCGGTCGTGGGCCTGGCCCGCTCGGAGGCATTGGCGCACCGGCTGGAGGAGGCCGGCGCCGACGTGCTCAGGGCGACCTCGACGACCCGACCGGCCTGGCGTCGGCGGCCGCCCGTTCGGACGGGGTGATCCACCTGGCGTCGTCGGTAGCCCCGGACGAGGCGGCCGAGCACTTCTCCTGGCTGGGCCACTTCGTCTCCCTGGACTCACCTGCCTCGTCTAGCTTCACCCGGGACCTGCTCGGTGGGAGCCGACCGGACCGGGGCTGATCGACGACCTCGATGCGGGCCACTACTTCGGGGGCTGAACCAGGCGAGTTCGGGGACTGGGTCGGCGTCGGTCGCGGCAGCCGCGACTCGGCGCCCGGCTCAGCCCTTGCGGATCAGATAGCGCCACCCGCCTGCGGCGTCCTCGGTGGCCAGCAGCTCGTGGCCCATGTCCCGGGCCCAGGCCGGGATGTCCCGGCAGCTTCCCGGGTCGGTTGCCTCCAGCGCCAGGATCTGCCCCCGGTCTATCCGGTCGATCCCCTTGCGGGCCATGACCACCGGCATGGGGCAGCTCCTGCCCCGGGCGTCGACGACCAGGTTCACGTCCATGTATGTGCTCCTTTCACGGGTCCGGCGGGAGGTCAGATGAACAGGTTGATGGTCGACCGGCTCATCTCGGACAGGGCGGTGGCCGCCCCGACCGGCTCGCCCACGCCGTCGACCAGATCCTTTTTCCCGATACCCAGCAGGTCCATGGTCATCTGGCAGGGCCAGAGGTTCACGTCCAGGTCGCGGCACACCTGCAGCAGCTCCGTCGGGGACGCCACCTGGTGACGGTCGGCCAGCATCCTCATCATCTTGGGCCCGGCACCGACCATGTTGAGCTTGGAGAGCTTCATGCGGGACAGGCCCGGCGCGTTCATGACCGCCAGCATCCTGGTCATCCAGTCCTCGCCCGTCAGGCGCCGCTCGTCGCGGACCAGGCTGAACAACCCCCAGAACGTGAAGAAGATGGTCACGTCCATGCCGTAGGCGGCACCGGTGCTGGCCAGGATGAGCTGGGGCCAGACCCGGTCCAGATCACCGCTCCAGGCCACCATGGTCATCTTCTGGGCGGAGTCGCCCGGCGGCGTCCCGTCTTTCGGTTCCACTGCAGGACCCCCCCTGCTCGTACTAGCGGACATCCGCATATTCGCATATGGTGGAGGAAGGGTCAACACTCCGGGGGGAGACGAGATGGCCGATCAGATCGAGGCACTTCAGCTGTGGCGAGGGCTGGGCGACGGGTCCGTGCCGGCCGTCCTGGACCTGCGCAATCCCGATGACGTGGCGGCCGCCCCGTTCGAGGGGCCGCCCGGGTCGCGCGTCGTGACCGAGGCGCTGTGGCGGGTGCTCGACGACCCGGCCGCGACCGCGGCGCGTATCCCCGACGGCTCGGTGGCGGTGTGCGCCCACGGCAACGGCTCGGAGATGATCGCCGACATGCTGGCCGAGGAGGGCCGGCGGGCGCTTTCGCTGGAGGAGGGGATGCTGGCTTGGAACCGCCTCCTGGTTCCGGAGCAGATCCCCCTGGACGACGTCCCGGGACTGGAGGTATGGCAGCTGCTGCGCCCGTCCAAGGGATGCCTCTCCTATGTCATTGGTATCCGGGGGGCGGGAGCGGTGATCGTCGACCCGGCCCGCCACTACCAGGCGTACCTCGGGCTGCTCGACGACGCGTCGATGGAGCTGGTCGCGGTCGTGGACACCCACCTGCACGCCGACCACCTGAGCGGGGGGCCGACCCTGGCGGCCGTTACCGGGGCGCCCTACGTGCTCCCGTCGGCGGAACTGGCCGGCCTGGGTGGTCTCGACGGGCTGTCCGGACCGGCCGGGCTGTCGGAGGCGGTCGGGCTGTCGGAGGCGGCCGGGCTGTCGGCCGCCGATCCCGAGACGATCGAGCTCGACCCAGACCACCACGTCCAGCTGGTGCGGCTCCGTTTGCCGGGCCACACCCCGGGCAGCACGGCGGTCGCCGTGCCGGGGGTCCTGCTCGCCGCCGGCGACACCCTCTTCTGCAACGGAGTCGGGCGGCCCGACCTCACCGGCCAGGCCGACCGCCTGGCCCGCCTGCTGTTCACCAGCATCCACGACCAGCTCGGCGCCATGCCCCCCTCGACGCTCCTGCTGCCCGCCCACTGGTCCCGACCCGGCGACCTGGGCCCCGCCGGCACGGTGACCGCCCCGCTCGGCGATGTCCTCGGCAGCGACACCCTCTCCGGCCTCGATGCCGATGCGTTCGTGGCCGCCATCACGGCCAGCCTGTCGCCGGCGCCGGCGTCCTACGAACGCATCCGGGCGGTCAACGCCGGCGCGCCCGCCCTCGCCGAGGAGCTGGACGAGCTGGAGATCGGCCGCAACCAGTGCGCCGCCGCCCCGCCGGTCCCGGCGAACCGCGCCCGGGGCGCCTCGTGACACC
>DASSZD010000181.1:0-15012 GCA_035702985.1 Acidimicrobiales bacterium | reverse complement strand
CTAACGCTGTAGGACCTCGACTGTACCGGCTGTGTTGACAAAATGATCCCTGCTGGCGGCCACCTCAGGCGCCTCGGCAAGGACGAGGGTTCCTCATCTGGAATCCAGGAGCTGCTCGCCGAGAAGCACGACAGGAACGTCAGCTGGCTCTCCCAGATGGGAATGGGCGGCGATCTATCTGGAAGGCCGAGCCAACCAATATGACGATTGCAGCGATAAGAGGAAAGAGGCTTGCCGCCAGTCGATGTCCTGTGGCCGCGAAGCAACGATTGGCCACCGCTGCCTGGGCGGCTGTCACGGGAGCTGGTTCCGGCGCCCCGGGTCCACCAATGGGATCGCTGAAAGGGGGCACGAGACCGCCCCAGAACGTGCCGTAGCGCCGATTATTTCGCCATCAGCCTTCGCTGGTTGCGGCTCGGAGCTGATCGGTTTCTCGATGTTCTGCGCTGAGGTGGGCCGGGACGAGAACCTAGAGTCAGTCGGAGGAGTCTAAGGGGGCGTGCGTGTTGCGGGTTCGGACTGGGCTGGCGGGGATCTCTGTGGGTGTGGGCTTGTTGGCCGCGGGGTGCAGTTCGCCTTCCCAGACGCCTCACAGCCTGGTGCATTGGAGCGGGATCGGGGGTCCTTTCGCCAACGTCTCGGGAATGGTGGCAGATGAGCGTGGAAACGTCTGGATCACCCAGGCCGGGTTCAACCGGCTTCTGCGGGTGAACAGGCGTGGCCACGTAGCCGCCGTTGCCCAAGGTCAGTTCTCTGATCCCACCGAACTCGCCGTTGACCCGGAAGGTCGCATCCTGGTCGCAGACACCGGCAACAACCGGATCGACATGATCGACTCCGCCGGACCCCCGCACGTCATCGCCGGTACCGGCACCCCAGGAGCGGGCGGGGACGGCGGTCCAGCCCTGCAAGCGCAACTCAACCATCCAGAAGGGGTGGCCGTGGCCGAGGATGGAGACATCTTCATCGCTGACACCGGCAACAACCGCATCCGGGAGATCACTGCCGACGGCAATATCTCCACCCTCGCCGGGTCGGGAACAGCAGGCTATTCGGGCGACTCCGGCCCCAACCTCTTCTGCCGACGGGCGCCTGAGATCCGATTCAACCGTCCCACGACACTGGAGGCAGACAGCCCCACGAAACGGGACCTCAATGCAGAGACCGTCTACGTCCTCGACGCCGGCAACAAGGCGATCCGCCAGATTCGTCGATTCGTAGATACCTCACTCCCGCCGCCTGCACCGGCGGCGATCTGTCCGCAGGTCATGACGTTCGGCCCATCGGCAGGTACCCCAGCTATCGCTAATCCCATTCACATGGCCGTGGCCTACGGCTTGGGTGTGCTTGTCTCGAGCGTCGGTAGTCGCGACCTGTTCGTGCTCGGCTCGCTCTCGCAGGCCGACTACAGCACCGTCTCGAGCGGGCGCTTCACTCCAACCCCGTCACCGGCTTGGACGCCCGGTGCCATAGCAGCCAACCAGCACTCGGACCTCTTCATGATCGACACCTCCACGGGCCAACTCCACCACATTCGCTACCAAGTACCGACTGCGTGACCCTGACCCGGTAGCGCGGATTATCCGTTACGCCGGTTGGCGCGAGCGAGCCGGGGAGTAGTCCGACGTCGGCGTGTCCGCGCCTGAGGGGTTCGAGGGTATCTTTACGCGGATGGGCGGCGACCCGGACGAGCGATCGCGCAGTAAGACCCAGCGGAAGGCTGATCTCGGCATGGTGTTGGCATACCACGAGGAGCAACTCCGGCTGCTCCTAGAGCACGTGCGAGAGGGATTCGCAAGCCTTGACGCCGGTGAAACGGACGCGTTCGAACTCGACGCTCTGATTCACCACTACAGCCTCTCGGCGAAGGAGCTCTGGAAGTTCTGCGGCAATGGAGAGGCGCGTATCACCTGGGCCGTCAGTTCGCTCGAACACGCTCGGCACACCGGCAAACTTCCAGACTGGTGGGAGATCGGCGATCCCGAGCGTCGCCGCCGATAACCCTATCCACCCAAGGTCACATCCAGGCCGGCAGCGACGAGTGCCTGCAGCTCCCGGTCGGGGAGCCCCGGTCTCGAACGGAGAGGTCCGCAGGGGGTTCCGGCCAGGGTTGTCGATAGCCCTATCAAGTCCAGTTCGACGCTGGCACCGCGGTGTGCGTCTGCGAGGAACGCGAACTCGTTCATCACTCCGACGACGCTCCTGTTGGTCGTGTTGGCCAGCTTGTGCTCGGCCATCTGCTCCACTTCGTTCACGATGAACGAGTGGGGAACCCGCAAGGCCTCAAGTTCAGCTGCCAGACTCTCGACGAAGCGAGCAACGAGGGTCGAAGCCGGTGCTAGGGGTACCAGGAGGGGCAGAAGGGTGGTCTCGCTTACGAACAAGGCGACCTGGGCCGCCAGAACAGCGCCGTCGCACACCAGTTGCCGAGGGCGGTCGTCGGCTCGGACTCGGATGGCGGGTCGGGTGGCCCGAGCCGCTTGAGCAGCTTGTTCGTGCAGTGGAGAATCACCAATTGCTGAGCTTCCTGTCGTCGCAGTCCGGGCTGGAGCGTAAGGACAGTCGGAACTCAAGAAGAAGGCAGACAAGTCGATCGGCCTTCAGGGTTCTGTACGCGCGTGCCAGTAGCCGGGTCGCCGTCCGTCATGGGCGACGGCCAGGACATGAATGCGGTCATGATCCATCAGGTAAACGAGGTGGTAGGGGAACCGGCCGACTCGCGCCCGACGGACCTCGAGGTCGCCGGCGACACCCGTAACAGGAGCACCGGATCCCGGCCAACGCACGATCGATTCGATCGTCCCGTCGACAGCGGCCAGAAAGGCCAGTCCGAGCCCGCGATGGCGCTCTTCATACCATCGGATGGAGTGTTCGAGTTCGGCTGTGGCTTCGGGAAGGAAGTGGACCTGGATGGTCACCCAGCGAGCTCGTCGGCGAGCCGTTGACGCACTCTCGCCCAGTCTTCGCCGGGGGACTGGCCCGACAGGGCGCGCCGAGCGCGTTGCTCCAGTTCCCTCGCCCACAGGCTCTGTACGGCGTCGGCGCCCTCGGGCTCGTCCAGGCTCGCCAGCAGTTCGGCGGCGATGCCCGCCCGGTCCTCACGGGACAGGTCGAGCGCTTCTCGCAAGACGGCTTGGGCGTCCGTGGTCACGGAGTCCAATCTACCTTGGTCGAGGAGTCAGGAGCCTGTGGTGCCACGCATACCCGTACCGGAGAAGAGGCTGGGACCGCCAGGCTGTCAGCAATCTGTCAGCAGACAGGGCGATATAGACCGTCATTAGCTGGACTAAACAACGCTCTGACCAGGAAGAACGCATTTCGTGGACCCCTCCGGCGCCCCTCTCAAGGTGGAGACACGGGTTCGAATCCCGTTGGGGCTGCTCAGCAGAAACCGCTGGTCAGGGGATAGTTGCGGGGATCGTTACCATGCCGGCGTGCGGCCTCGCCGCAGCCGCCACGCCACCCGCCCGTGCCGGGCCGTCTCGCCCCCGACCCTGGCGCCCGGCAGGGGCACTGCCGGCGGCGGGAGGGCGGCCGGGAGCGGGAAGCCGATCGGGAGGACCCTTCGGGGTAGGCAACTTTGAGCGGGAATTCCGATCTTGAGCCGAATTAGAGGGAGACCTTCGATTTCGGCTCACGGAAGGAATTCCGGCTCACAGATCGACGCAGCTGTGCCGCTCTCGGACGCCAGGTGAGCCGACCCGCGCCCCGGGGGCCGGTGCCCCGCCCAACGGTGCCGGTGCCCCGCCCAACGGGGCCGGCGCCGCGGCCGGTCGTGCGTACCGCCTGACCGCGTCGGCGGCAACCTGGCGGTCGTCGAGGATGACGACCCGGTCGGCCATCCGGATGGTGGTCTCGTGACCGCGCCCGGCCACGACGACCACGTCGCCGGGGCCGGCACCCTGCACCGCCCACCGGATGGCCCGGACCCGGTCGGGCTCGATGGCGACGTGGTCGGCGTCGAATCCCACCAGCCCGGCCCGTAGCTGGGCGATGATGGAGGAAGGGTCCTCCCCGCCGGGATTGTCGGTGGTGATAACCGCCCGGTCGGCGCCGGCGGCCGCCCGGGCCAGGTCCTGGCGCTTGTAGCGGTCCCGGCCGCCCCGGGCCCCGACGACCAGCCGGACCTGTCCGCCGGGGCCGGTCAGTTGGCGGGCGGCGGCGATGAGGAGACCGAGCGAGCCCGGCGTGTGGGCGTAGTCGGCCACGATGAGGAAGTCCTGGCCGGCGTTCACCAGCTCGAACCGTCCGGGCGGCCGCGGGCAGCCGGCGATACCTCGGGCCGCCTCCTCGGCGTCGGCACCGAGTTGCAGCGCGGCCAGGTAGGCGCCCACCACATTGGCGGCGTTGTGGGTGCCGACCACCGCGCTTCGGATGGTGCGGGACCCCGTCCGGCCCTGCACGGCCACCTCGATCCCATCCGGTCCGCATGAACGGGACCGGTACCGGACGTCGGCACCGGTCCCGTCGCGGCCGTAGGTGAGCAGCGGGACCGCGACCTGATGGGCCAGGCGGCGGCCCCACCAGCCGTCCACGCAGATGACGGCAGCAGCGGTGGCGCCCGGGTCGAACAGCTTCGCCTTGGAGGCGTAGTAGTGGCCCATGGTGCCGTGGTAGTCGAGATGCTCCGGCTCGAGAGTGGTGAAGACCGACACCGCGAAGCGGCAGCCGGCCACCCGGCTCTGGTCCAGAGCGTGGGACGACACCTCCATCACCACGGCGTCGGCCCCCCGGGTGCGCATCCGGGCCAGGGTCCGCTGCAGGTCCGGGGCGGCCGGCGTGGTGAGCATGGACGGCACGGCCTGCCCGGCCATGCGCGTCTCGACGGTGCCGATCATCCCGGTGCGGATCCCGGCGCCCTCGCACCCGGCGACGGCCAGGTAGGCGAGGGTGGTCTTGCCGTTGGTGCCGGTGATTCCGACCAGGGCGAGATGGTGCGACGGATCCCCGTGGGCTGCGGCGGCCACCGCTCCCAGGGCGGCCCGGGTGGAGCCGACCCGCAACTGGGGGACCGGCAGGTCGAGGAACCGCTCCACCATGAGGGCGGCCGCCCCGGCTGCCACTGCGTCGGCAGCGCGGTCGTGGCCGTCGCAGTGGGCGCCCCGCACCGCCGCGAACATCCAGCCCGGCCGTACCGACCGGCTGTCCTCGCTCAGGTCCACCACGTACGCGTCGCCGCGCCGCTCGGCGGGCGCCCCGGCGGCGGCGGCCACCGCCTGCAGGTCCGACAGTCTGACGCCGGCTGCGCCGCGGCAGGACCCTGGGACATGCCAGTGAGCGAATGGGTCGAATCGCATGTGGCCCGTACCACCTCACCCGATCCGGCGGCGCGGCGCCCGTGCCGGCCATCTGGGAGGCTACCGGGGCGGGTCCGGGCCGGGACCGCGGTCCGCAAGGAATGGCCGGAGGGTCAGCGCCGGCGCGACGCCCGAATTCGCCACCGGATTCTCAGGATGGTGTGGTTGGATGGGCTCGCCGGTGCAGCGGGACCGCACGCAGGGTCAGGGCGAAGACGGATCCCGCTGCCACCCGGGCGACGCCTCATGGACGTAGCAGTCCTAGAAGTTAGCCGCGTTAACGGGCCCAGGGCGCGGACCCTCGTCGTCCGCCCCCTGCGGAGGGATGACCGCGGCGGGGTGACCGCGACAACGGGACCGCCGGGCGGGTAGGTCACGCCACATGACCATCAACGACGTACAGACCATCGCCCACGCCGTGGCCGCCGCGCTCGGCTCCGATGATCCGGCCGCAGCGATGAGCAGCGTGCTGGCCCCCGGGGTGACCTGGCGGGCCCCCCAGCAGGCCGAGGTGCACGAGGTCGCAGCCCGGGACGGGGGCGTGCTGGTCGGACTGCGCTGGCCGGGTTCCACCACCGAGGAAGCCGATCGGTGGCACGTCCTGCGCGTGGAGGGCGGCCGGATAGTGGACATCGTGGACTTCGGGCTCCGAGAGGACGCTCTGGCCCACCTCGGCCTGGCCGCCTGAACCGCCGGGCGGGGCCGTCTAGCCTGGCCCCGTGCCGGTGGACGCGACGGTTACCGATGGCAGCTGCCGCGACCTGGGCGCGGCGAGGCGGTGAGCGCTCCGGTCGTGGGGCGGGTGGCCGCCCTGTGGCGGTACCCGGTGAAGTCGCTGGGCGGCGAGCAGATCGACGTGGCGGCGTGCGCCGCCCGGGGAGTGGACGGCGACCGGCGGTGGGCGGTGCGGGGCCGGGACGGCAAGCTGGGGAGCGGCAAGACCACCCGCCGGTTCCGCCGCATGCCCGGCCTGCTGATGATCACCGCCAGGACCGGCGCCGACGGTGCGGTCACGCTGCAGTTCCCTGACGGGTCCGCCGGTCACGCCGGCGACCCGGCGACCGCCGTCCGGGTGGGGGAGGCCGTGGGCGAACCGGTGGACCTGGTGGAGGAGACCGACACCTCCCACTACGACGCCGCCCCCCTCCATCTGCTGACCACCTCGTCGCTGGCGTGGCTGCGGGACCGCCGCCCGGCCGACCGGGTGGACGTACGCCGGTTCCGGCCCAACCTGCTCATCGAGACCGGATCGGAGGGACGGCCGGAGGACGGCTGGGTGGGCCGACGCCTGCGGATCGGAGAGGTCGTGGTCGGCGTGCACCGCGACACCGAACGCTGCGTGATGGTGACCATGGCCCAGCCGGACCTGCCGTTCTCTCCCGCCCTCCTCGGCGACCTGGCCGGGACGTCAGACTCCCGTTTCGGGGTCTACGGCCGGGTGGAGCAGGAGGGCGCGGTGCGTGTCGGCGACCACGTCACGCTGGTCGGCTGAGGACCGGGTCAGTCCCCCCACACCTCCCGGGCCGTCTCCACGATGAGCGCGAGCTTCGCCACCTCGTCCTCGTAGCTCAGCTGGTTGCCTTCGACGGTGGAGGAGAAGCCGCACTGCGGTGACAGGCACAGCTGCTCGATCGGTACGTAACGCGACGCCTCGTCTATACGGCGCTTGAGGTCGTCCTTGGCCTCGAGCGCCGGCTTCTTGGTGGTCACCAGCCCCAGGACCACCATCTTGCCCTTGGGCACGAACCGCAACGGCTCGAAACCTCCCGAGCGGCTGTCGTCGTACTCGAGGAAGAACCCGTCGACGTCCAGCTCGCTGAAGAGGGCCTCGGCCACGAAGTCGTATCCGCCCTCCGCGACCCACGACGAGCGGAAGTTGCCCCGGCAGGAGTGGGTGGTCACCGCCATCGAGGCCGGCCGGCCGGCCAGGGCGGCGTTGATCTGTTTGATGTAGCGCAGGTGCTGGTGCTCGGCGTCGGCGCCCTGGCTGGCGATCATCTCCCGCTGCCGGGGGTCGTTGAGGTAGGCCAGGCTGGTGTCGTCGAGCTGCAGGTACGTGCATCCCAGGTCGGCCAGGGCGGCCACCTCGGCGGCGTAGGCGGCCGACAGGTCGTCCCAGAACTGATCCAGGTCCGGGTAGACGGCCGGGTCGACGGCCGCCCGGCCGCCCCGGTAGTGCACCATGCTCGGGGAGGGGATGGTCAGCTTCGGGGTCAGGCCGGAGCCCGACGCCTCCACCTCGTCGCGCAGGAACGTGAACGCCTCGGCGAAGATGGGTTTCTCGAGCGTCACCCGGGAGTCCACGTGCAGAGCCGCCGGGGTGAACTCGATGGTCTCCTGCTCGTTGCGGAACTGCACCTTGATGTTGTCCGACGCCCGGTTGATGCCGCCGAGCTGGTAGATGAAGTCCATGTGCCACGACGCCCGGCGGAACTCGCCGTCGGTGGCCGTCTGCAGGCCGACCTCCTTCTGCATGCGGACCACCCGGCGCACGGCGTCGTCCTCGGCGGCCCGCAGGGCCTCGGCGTCGATCTCCCCGGCGGCGAAACGCCGGCGGGCCTCCAGCAGCTCCGGCGGGCGCAGCAGGCTTCCCACGTGGTCGGCACGGAACGGGGGACGGTCACGCCAGGTCATGCCCCGAGGCTAGATCCGCCATCCGGGCACCCGCCTCCCGGACGGCCCGACCCCCGGGCCGCCGGCCCGGCGGTGGGCCGGGCCAGCGGCCGGGGGCAATGGACGCCGCCGGGGGGTAGGACAACGGGATGGCCGATCTTCACGCCGGGGTGCTGTTCGATCTGGACGGCACGCTCGTGGACACCAACTACCTGCACACGCTGGCCTGGTCCAGGGCGCTGCGCGACGCAGGCGAGTGGGCGCCCATGAACGCCATCCACCGGCTGGTGGGCATGGGCGGCGACCAGCTCGTCCCGGAACTGCTGGGCCACCCCTGCGAGGCGGCCAAGGAGCGGCGCCCGGAGCGGTACCGGGAGCTGATGCCCGACGCCCGCCCGTTCCCGGGGGCGGCCGACCTGCTGCGCCGGTGCCACGCCGAGGGGTTGAAGGTCGTGCTGGCCAGTTCCGCCCCCCGCGACGAGCTGGAGGCCCTCCGGGACCTGATCGGGGCGGACGACGCCATCGACACCCAGACCACGGCCGACGACGTGGAGGCGTCCAAGCCGGCCCCGGACGTGTTCGTGGCGGCCATGGGCGCGGGAGGCATAGACCCGCAACGGGCGCTGGTGGTGGGCGACAGCGTCTGGGATGTCAGAGCGGCCCGGGCCGCCGGCGTGGGCTGTGTCGCCGTCGAGACCGGCGGGTTCAGCCAGCACGAGCTGAGCGAATCGGGGGCCCGCCACGTCTACCGCAGCGTGGAGGAGCTGCTGCAGCAGTTCCGGACCAGCCCCCTGGCCGCCCTCCTCTGAACCGCAGCACCGTAGGACAGGGGAAAAAGGGGCCGCCCTCTCAGCCCTCGCCGGGCCGCGGGGCGACCAGCGCGGCGGCCGCAGCCAGGGCCTCCCCGTCGAGGCGGAACACCGTCCATTCGTCCATGGGCCGGGCGCCGAGCGACCGGTAGAAGCCGATGGCCGGCTCGTTCCAGTCCAGCACGGACCACTCCATGCGGGCGCAGCCCAGCTCCACGGCCCGGCGGGCCAGGCCGCCCAGTAGGGCCAGGCCCAGACCCCGGCCCCGGTGGGAGGGGTCCACGAAGAGGTCCTCCAGATACAGGGAATGGCGGCCGGTCCAGGTGGAGAACGTGAGGAAGTAGACCGCCATGCCCACCACCGCCCCTCCGTCCTCGGCAACCGACGCGAACACCTTGGGTTCCGGCCCGAACAGGGCCCGCTGCAGGTCCTCCCCGGTGGTGGCCACCGCGTCCGGCTCCTTCTCGTAGGCGGCCAGCGCCCTGATCAGGCGGAGCAGGTCGCCGATGTCCGACGGGGTGGCTTCTCGGATCATGGCCCCACGGTAGGGGCTGCGATCCGGGTGATCAGGAGGCGGCGCGCAGCCGGCCCCGACCGGCGGCCATCGACGACGGATGGCGGGACCTGGAGAGGGCCATCCGGCGGGCCGCTTCGCAGGACTCGCTCACGGAGGCCCCGGCCGCGAAGCTCGCCAGGGCGTAGGCCACTGCGGCGTCGGCGGCGTCCGGATCCCCGGGCAGCACCCGGACCACCCAGTCCCGCACCGCGTCCGCGAGGATCAGTTCCGCAGTCATCGCCGGCGCCCCCCTGCCCGCAGCCCTCTGCCGTGTCATTGGGACAGCCTGGCAGCTCCGGCAGCCGTCCCCTAGAGCCGTTCGGCCCTAAGCGACCTTTCCCGCTGGCGGCGAACATCCGTTCGGGTCTAGGCTCCTGCGGTGGTCGACGTCCTGCCTGCAGCGCGGCCCGGGGCCCAGCCGGGCCTGTGGGACGCCCAGCCGACGGTGGAGATGGGCGGCCAGGCCTTCCACCCGGCGGTGGCGCGGTGGTTCTCCCGGAGGTTCCCGCTCGGGCCTACCGAGCCCCAGCGCCTCGGCTGGCCGCTCATCGCCGGCGGGCGTGACACCCTCATCGCGGCCCCCACCGGCTCGGGCAAGACCCTGGCCGGGTTCCTCATGGCCATCAACGCCCTGTACCTGGCCCACCGGGACGGAGCGGATGTGGGCCGGGGGGTGCGGGTGGTGTACGTCTCGCCTCTGAAGGCGCTGGCCGTGGACGTCGCCGAGAACCTGGACCGGCCGCTGGCCGGTATCGCCGAGGCCGCGCTCGAGCTCGGCTGCGAGCCGGCGCCCATCCGGGTGGCGGTACGGACCGGCGACACCTCCGCGGCGGCGCGCAGCCTCATGCTGCGGCGGCCGCCGGCCATCGTGGTCACCACCCCCGAATCGCTGTACCTGCTGCTGACCAGCCCCCGGGGCCGGGAGATGCTGAGCGGCACCGAGACCGTCATCGTGGACGAGATCCACGCGGTGGCCCGCGACAAGCGGGGCTCACACCTGGCGGTCAGCCTCGAGCGGCTGGAGGCCCTGTGCGACCGCCGACCGGTCCGGGTCGGCCTGTCTGCCACCCAGCGGCCGGTGGAGGTGGTGGGCCGGTTGCTGGTCGGGGACCGGCCCCTGCCCGAGGTGGTCGACGTCGGGCATCGCCGGCGCCTGGACCTGGCCCTGGAACTGCCCGACGGGGAGCTGGAGGCGGTGTCGTCGGCCGCCCAGATGGGCGACGTGATGGACCGCGTCGCCGCCATGGTGGCGGAGCACCGCACCACCCTGGTGTTCGTCAACACCAGGCGCCTGGCCGAGCGGCTGGCCCACCAGCTGGCCGAGCGGGTCGGTGACGACGTGGTCGCCGCCCACCACGGCAGCCTGTCCAAGGACCGCCGCCAGCGGGTGGAGGCCCGCCTGCGGGCCGGCGAGCTGAAGGCGCTGGTGGCCACCGCGTCGCTCGAGCTGGGTATCGACGTCGGACCGGTGGAGCTGGTCTGCCAGATCGGGTCGCCCCGCAGCATCTCCACCTTCCTGCAGCGGGTGGGACGCTCGAACCACTCGCGGGTCGGGACGCCCAAGGGCCGACTGTTCCCCCTCACCCGGGACGAGCTGGTCGAGTGCGCCGCCCTGCTGAGCGCGGTGGGCGCCGGGCGGCTGGACGCCATCATTCCGGCCCGCCTCCCGCTGGACATCGCCGCCCAGCAGATCGTGGCCGAGGTGTCGGCCCGGGAGTGGGGGTGCTCCGAGCTGCTGGGTCTGCTGCGGAGGGCCGCCCCCTACCGGAATCTTTCCGAAGAGGACTACGGGCGGCTGCTGGACCTGGTGAGCGACGGCATCCAGACCGGGCGGGGGCGGCGGGGCGCCTACCTGCACTTCGACCGGGTCAACGGCGAGCTGCGCCCCCGCAAGGGGGCCCGCCTGGCGGCCGCCACCTCCGGGGGGGCCATACCCGAGACCGGCGACTACCGGGTGCTGGCCGAGCCCGACGACGTGCTGGTGGGCACCGTCAACGAGGACTGGGCCGTCGAGTCATCGCCGGGGGACATCTTCCTGCTGGGGAGCCATTCGTGGCAGATCCGCCGGGTCGAGGCCGGCGTGGTCCGGGTACGCGACGCCGGCGACGCCCCGCCGACCGTACCCTTCTGGCTGGGGGAGGCCCCGGCCCGGACCGCCGAGCTGTCCGAGGAGGTGTCGGCCCTGCGGGCCCGGGTCGAGGCCTTCCTCCTGGCCGGCGACCCCGACGGGGCCCGGCGGTGGCTGGCGGGAGCCGCCGGCATCGACGGCGTGGCGGCGGCGACCATCGTCGACTACCTGGGCGCCGGTATGGCCGCGCTGGGTGCCATGCCCACCCAGGACCGCCTGGTGCTCGAGCGGTTCTTCGACGACACCGGAGGCATGCAATTGGTGCTGCACTCGCCCTTCGGGGCCCGGGTCAACCGGGCGCTGGGTATGGGCCTGCGCAAGAAGTTCTGCCGGCGATTCAACTTCGAGTTGCAGGCGGCGGCGACCGACGACGCCCTGGTGCTGTCCCTGGGGCCCCACCACAGCTTCCCGCTGGAGGAGGTCCTCGGCTATCTCTCCAGCGGCGGCCTGGAGGACACCCTGGCCCACGCCATCCTCGACTCACCCATGTTCCAGTCCCGGTGGCGGTGGAACCTCAACCGGTCCCTGCTGGTGCTGCGCTGGCGGGGCGGCCGGCGCAACCCGCCTCCCCTGCAGCGCATGGAATCGGACGACCTGCTGGCGGCCGTCTTCCCCCAGGCGGCGGCCTGCCAGGACAACATCGTCGGGCCCCGCGAGATCCCCGACCACCTGCTGGTCCGCCAGACCATCGACGACACCCTGCACGAGGCCATGGACGTCGAGGGGGCCCGGACGGTACTGGAGCGCATCGAAGCCGGGGAGCTGGAGGTGGTCTGCCGTGACACCACCGAGCCGTCGGTGCTGGCCCACGAGATCATCACCGCCCGGGCCTACGCCTTCCTGGACGACGAGGAGTTCCAGAACCGCCGGACCAACGCCGTGCACCTGCGCCGGGGGCTGGCCCCCGATCTGAGCACCCTCGGTGCGCTGGATCCCGCCGCCATCGCCGCCGTGCACGCCGAGATCGAGCCGGCTCCCGGCTCGCCCGACGAGCTGCACGACCTGCTCTCCTCGACGGTCGTCCTGGCCGCCCGGGCCGAGTGGGCACCCCTGTTCGCCCGGCTGGAGGACGCCGGCCGGGCCGGGCGGCTGGCGGGGCCGGGCGGCGCCGAGCTGTGGGTGGCCACCGAGCGGTTGGCGGCCGCCCGCAGCGCGCTGGCCGGAGGTGACGACGGCACGGTGGACGCCGTGCGGGGCCACCTGGAGCTGTCCGGGGTGACCACCGCCGCCGCCCTGGCCGCCGCCACCACCCTGGCCCCCGGCCGGGTGGGCTGGGCCCTGGCCGTCCTGCAGCAGGAAGGCTTCGTCTTCCAGGGCTCCTACCGGCCGGGGGCGTCGGAGCCGGAGTGGGTGGCCCGGCGGCTGCTGGCCCGCATGCACGCCTACTCCCGGCGGGCCCGGCGGTCCTCGGTGGAGCCGGTGAGCCCCCAGGACTTCATGCGGTTCCTGCTGGCCTGGCAGCACGTGGCGCCGGGGACGCAGCTGGCCGGGCCGGCCGGCCTGACCAGGGTGCTGGAGCAGCTGCAGGGCTTCGAGGCCGCCGCCTCGGCCTGGGAGCCGGAGCTGGTGGGACGGCGGCTCCAGCACTACCAGCCGGCCTGGCTGGACGCCCTGTGCCACGGCGGCGAGACGGCCTGGCTGCGGCCCGCCCCCAGGCTCCGCCGCGACGGCGACGGGCCGGCGTCGGGTCCGTCCAAGGCCACCCCCATCTCGGTGGTGTTCCGCTCCGACCTGCACTGGCTGGTCGAAGCGGCCCGGGCCACCGCCGTGCCCGTCGCCCCGGAGACCGGCCCGGCGGCCGCGGTGATCGAGGTGCTGCGGGCCCGCGGGGCGTGCTTCGCCACCGAGCTGGTGGCGGCCACCGGCTGCCCACCGGCGGAGACCGAGCGGGCGCTGTGGCAGGGCGTGGCCGGGGGGCTGATCATGTGCGACGGTTTCGAGGCCATCCGGGCCCGCATGGCCGGACCGGTGGAGAACCGCCGGCCCCGCCGGTTCGGCTACGGGGCCCGGTTCTCGGCGTCCACGGTGGCCTCGGCGGGCCGGTGGTCGCTGGTGCCGGCCGACGCGGCCGGCCTGGACCAGCACGACCTGGCCGAGACGGTCGCCGAACAGCTCCTGCACCGGTGGGGGGTCCTGTTCCGGGACCTGGCCGCCCGGGACGGGCTGCGGCTGCCGTGGCGGGACATCCAGTCGGCGCTGCGCCGGCTGGAGGACCGGGGGCTGATCCGGGGCGGCCGGTTCGTGTCCGGTTTCAGCGGTGAGCAGTACGCCCTGCCGGAGGCGGTGGAGCAGCTGGGCCGGGTCCGCCGCCAGCCCCGGACCGGGGTGCGGGTCGAGGTCAACGCCACCGACCCGCTCAACCTGGTCGGCCTGGTGGTGCCCGGACCGGCGGTGCCGGCGGTGCGGACCAACACCGTAACCTACGTCGACGGCATCCCCGAGGAGGTGGGCGGATGAGCGGGAACGACCCGGTGGGGGCGCTGCGCCGCATCGCCTACCTGCTGGAACGCCAGCAGGCCGACAGCTACCGGGTCAGGGCGTTCCGGCGGGCGGCGGACGCCGCCGAGCAGGCCGGCGACGAGCGGCTGGCGGAGCTGGCCCGGGCCGGTCGGCTGCAGGACCTCGACGGGGTGGGGGCCACCACCGCCGACATCATCGGCCAGGTGCTGTCGGGGGCCACGCCGGCCTACCTGGAGCAGCTGGAGTCGGCGCCCGGACCGGCGGTCAGCCCCGGGGCCCGGACCTATATGGCCAGCCTGCAGGGGGACTTCCACGCCCACTCCGACTGGTCGGACGGCGGCAGCAGCATCAGGGCCATGGCCGAGGCGGCCCTGGCCCTGGGTCACCGCTACCTGGCCCTCACCGACCACAGCCCCCGCCTCACCGTCGCCCACGGGCTGGACCCGGCCCGGCTGCGCAGACAGCTCGAGATGGTGGGCCGGCTCAACCAGGAGCTGGCCCCGTTCCGGATCCTGACCGGCATCGAGGTGGACATCCTGGAGGACGGCGGCCTCGACCAGGACCCCGGCCTGCTGGCCGATCTGGACGTGGTGGTGGCCAGCGTGCACTCCAAGCTGTCCATGGACCGGCCGGCCATGACCCGTCGCATGCTGGCCGCCATCGAGAGCCCCCACACCGACATCCTGGGGCACTGCACCGGCCGCAAGCTGGTCGGCAGAGGGCGCCGGCCGTCGGAGTTCGACGCCGACCGGGTCTTCGCGGCGTGCGCCGGGACCGGCACGGCGGTGGAGATCAACTCCCGGCCGGAGCGGCGGGACCCGCCGCCGGAGCTGCTCAGGCGGGCGGTGGACGCCGGCTGCCTGTTCAGCATCGACACCGACGCCCACGCTCCCGGCCAGCTGGAATGGCTGAACCTGGGCTGCGAGCAGGCCGCCGAGTCCGGGGTGCCGCCGGCCAGGGTGGTCAACAGCTGGGACCTGGAGGCGGTCATGGCCTGGGCCGGATCCCGGGCCGTGCCGGCGCCCTAGGGCTAGCCGCCGTTGGCGCTGGGCGTCAGCCAGACGTTGGTCGGGTCGAACTGGAACAGGTTGGGCACGTACACCGCGTCGTGCACCTGGCCGGCGTGGAACACCGGATTGGTCGGCGAGG
>DASSZD010000133.1:0-12675 GCA_035702985.1 Acidimicrobiales bacterium | reverse complement strand
CCGCACGTCGGCGTGGAGGAGTTCGTCGACGGCCCGCGACTGCTGCTCGTGGTGGGTCCGGTCGAGGGCGTCGGCGACGAGGTCGCCAACGTTGCTCCGGTGGAACCGGGAGCGGTGTATCTCAGCCACGACGTCGGCGGCGTAGCGCGAGCGGCGGTGGAACCGGTCGAGGTCCCGGTGGTCGCCGACGACGACGAGGGGCAGGGCTCCTGCGGAGTCGGCCCGTTCGCCGAGCAGGGTGTCGGGATCGGGATGGGCGGCCCGGTCCGCGGGGGGAACGCTGCGGGGGATCCCCGTGTTCAGGGGAGCTGCCGGTTCGGACAGCTGCCGGGCGTGGCCTTCGAGGATCCGGGGATGGTGCCCGAGCACGAGAACCCGGTACCGGGGGTGGCGGTGGAGGACGTAGTCGAGGTCGCGGGTGGCAAAGCCGCGGTCGACGACATGGCGGTCACGGGGGGCGAATGGCAGCTTGACGATGGCCAGATCGTCTCTGTTGACCAGGACGGCCAGGCCCCGGTCCGTGGGCTGGCTCTCGGCCGCGGACACAGCCTTGGACAGCCGATCCTCGACGACGCTGACCGCTGTATCGACATGGGGTTCGGCGGCCAGGCGCCGGCGGGCCCGCTCGGCCAGCTGGCGAAGCCGGGCTATGTCCAGCACGGTCATGGTGGCAGCCGGGGCCGTGCTCAGCAGCAGCGTCACCGACGGACTCGCCTTGGATGACCGCAGCTGGTCGAGGCGTCTCCAGTCGAGCGATCTGGTGGCGGCCGCCAACTCGAGACGCAGATCGGCGGCTTCGTCAGCTCGGGATCGGTGTTCCTCGCGCAGGTGCCACTCGACCTCGGTTCGGTACTGGAAGATCAGCGGGCAGACGGGGCAGTGGTACACGGACATCGTCACTCCAAGACGTTGGTTGTGGTGGGTGACGCCCAGTAGAGCCAGCGGGAGCGGTGGGAGGGTCGAGGCCGCGTGGAGACGGGATGGAGATCGCGCCGCGATAGCCACGGTCCGGCATCCTGGGCGGGATACTGGTCGTCGGGAGGAACCCGATGGCCCAGCACGTGATGGTGGTCGAGGACGAGTACAAGCTGAGGGAGCTCGTGCGGTCCTATCTGGAGCGGGAAGGGATGGACGTGTTCTCCACCGGTTCGGGGGCCGAAGCCATCCACTACGCCGGACGCGCCCCGCTCGATCTGGTGATCCTGGATCTCGGCCTGCCGGATGTACCCGGCGAGGAGGTCGCCCGCGAGATCCGTTCCGTCTCGGATGTACCTATTCTGATGCTGACGGCCAAGAGCGATGAGCGGGACCGGATCGCCGGGCTGGAAATGGGGGCCGACGACTATGTGACCAAACCGTTCAGTCCCCGCGAGTTGGTGCTCCGGGTTGGTGCGATCCTGCGACGGGGTCGGGCCGGCGTGGTGGAGGCCGGGACGGCGTCTTATGGCGGTGGGCGGCTGGTCATCGACGAGGACCGCCACCAGGTCGAGGTGGGCGGCGAGGCGGTGGAGCTCACTCCCACCGAGTGGGGACTGCTGGTGGCGTTGGCCAGGGTGCCGGGCCGGGTGTACTCCCGCTATGAGCTGATAAACCGGGTGCGGGGCTACGAGTTCGAGGGATACGAGCGGACGATCGATTCGCACGTGAAGAACCTGCGCCGCAAGATCGAGACCGACCCATCGGCCCCCGAGCTGGTCGAGACGGTGCTGGGTGCCGGCTACCGTCTGGGCGTCAGCCGCGACAGGTAGACCTCCGATGGTTCGAAGGCCGCTGGGTCCTCTTGGAGTGCGGTTCGCGGCCGCGTTGGTGGCGGTGGCGCTGTTCGCGGTGGCGGTGTTCTCGGTGGCCGTCCTGATCGCCGACCAGCGCAACGTGGCCCACCTGGCCTCCACCCAGCGCGACAGGGCGGGAGCCGAGGTGGCAGCCCTGGTCGAGACCGCCTACCGGTCAGCCGGGGGTTGGGCGGGGGTCGACCTGCGCCCGGTGGCCGCCTTCTCGGCTCGAGCCGAACTGGGCGTGAAGGTGCTGGACCGGAACGGGACCACGGTGCAACGGATCCCGCTGCCCGGGGCAGGTCCGCACCCCGCGCTGGTCGTACAGAGACCCCTCGTCTCGGACGGGAACCCGATCGGGACGGTCCTGATCGACTTCCCGGCCGGGGGCTACAGGCCCGGCGACAGCCACCTGCGGTCATCGCTGTTCACCGCGGTGGGCTGGAGCGCCGCCATGGCCGCCGCTGCGGCGCTGATCGTGGCGGTGCTCCTCGCTCGGGGCGTGGTGCGGCCTCTGCGCCGCCTGGCCGCCGCGGTGGGCTCGCTCAAGCTCGGCCAGAGCTCGCCCCGGGTCGGCCCGAACGCCGGGCCGGGCGAGCTGGGCGAGCTGGGCCGTGCCTTCGACACCATGGCCGACTCGCTCGAGGAGGAGGACCGGCTACGCCGGGCCCTGGTCGCTGACGTGGCCCACGAGCTGCGCACCCCGATAGCGGTGATGCAGGCCGAAACCGAGGCTCTCAGCGACGGGATAACCGAACCGACCGGCGAGGCGCTGGCGTCCCTGCACGACGAGACGGTCCGCTTGGCCCACCTGGTCGAGGACCTCCAGACCCTGGCTGCGGCCCAGGCCGCAGGCTTGGAGCTGAGCCGACGGCCGCTCGACCTGGGCCGGGTGGCCGCCGACGCGGCGCAATCCCTGGCCAGCCGGTTCCGGGCCGGTCAGATCCACCTCGAACGGGACCTTCCGCCCACACCGGCGGTCGGTGACCCTCGCCGCCTGCGCCAGGTGGCGGTCAACCTGTTGACCAACGCCGTCAAGTTCACCCCGGCCGGTGGAACCGTCGAGGTCCGCACCTTCACCAGCCGGTCCGAAGCGGTGCTGGAGGTCGCCGACACCGGCCCGGGCGTCCCCGCCGACGAACGGGAAGCCATCTGGGAGCGCTTCTACCAGGGCCGAGCCGGCAGGGCCAGGACGGGCAGCGGTATCGGCCTGGCCGTGGTGAGGGAACTGGTCGCCGCTCACGGCGGAACCGTGTCGCTGGAGAATGCGGCCGGCGGTGGCGCCAGATTCACGGTGCGCCTCCCGGTACCGGTTCACGAGTCCACCCCGCAGGAACCGACGCACCGCTAATGGCCGTCCGGGCCGGAGCAATCTGCACCCGGTCTCCACATCGACCCCATCCCGGCCCCGCAGGAACCAGCTCAACTGGCTCCGAAACCGTCGAGAACCCCCCGGCTCCCGGGCGCGGTGACGGCACCTGATTCGGAGACGACATGACCACACAGCTGACTGCCGCCGAGGAAGTCCTGTCCGCCGGGGCGGGCCACCGGGTGGCGGTGGCCGGGTTCGAGTTCAACGTCGACACCATCGTCGCAACGTCGGCCGCCGGCCTGATAGTGATCCTGATCGGACTCCTGGCCCGTCGCGGTCAGATGTCGGCCCGACCTACCAAATTGCGGCTGGCTTGGGAGACGGTCATCTCCGCTGCGGAGCGCCATGTCGGCTCCCGCCTGGGCGGCGCCGGACACCAAGTGGTGCCCTTGGCCGTGGTCCTGTTCGTGTTCGTGCTCACGGCGTCGCTCCTCGAGACCATACCCAGCGGCCATCCCGACAAGGCCCTGCCGGCGCCCACCGGCGACCTGAACCTGACCGTGGCGCTCGGCCTGTTCGTCATCATCGCCGTGCACGTGGCTGCCATCCGCGCCCGAGGCTGGCGGGGCTATCTCCGCCACTACCTCAGGCCCATCCCATGGCTCCTTCCTCTCCGGGTGATCGAGGAGCTGGTCAAACCGGCGACGTTGGCGTTGCGCCTCTTCGGCAACATCTTCGCCGGAACGGTCATGGTCATCCTGATCTTCGAGCTGATCCCCCCGACCATCGCCCCGCTGCCGCTCCTGGCCTGGAAGCTGTTCTCGGTCTTCGTGGCCGTCATGCAGGCGTTCATCTTCGCCCTGCTCACCGTCTTGTACTTCGACGCTGCCGTCGCTGCCGACGCCATCGAACCCCCGCCCGATCAACCGTCTCCCGTCCCTTCCACCACCGGAGGTACCAACCCGTGACCGCCAGCTTTTTCAACCTCAACGCCACCTTCGCCGTCGAGCTGGCCGTGTTCGTCATCGTGCTCGCCGTCCTGGCCCGCTTCGTCATCAGGCCGCTGCAGGCGGCCATGCGCCGCCGCCAAGCCGAGATCGACCAGTCCCTGGCCCAGGCCAGCCGGGTCGAAGAACTTCTCGCCGCCGCCGAGGCGGACTACCAGGCCACGCTCGACCAAGCCCGCCGGGAAGCCCGGCAGATCATCCAGACCGCCCAGCGCATGGCCGACCACTCCGCCCGACAGGCCGCCGACCAGCCAGGATCTGCCGTGCCCGTCCCGACCGGCGGCCAGCGGGCCGGCGTGTGATGGAGGAGACGATCATGACCCGACCCTCCGCCTCGGATGCGGCTGCTACGGCCGACCCGGAGGTCGCCCCCCGGGTCTCCGGGGCCGGCCGGCCGTCGCCGCTCCCGCATGCGGTCGAGATGTCCACGGACCTGCTGGACGCCATTGTCGACGAGCTCTTCGCGGTCGGCCTGGCCCTCCGCTCCGGCGCCCGAAGTGAAGGCGACCAGCACCGGACCGGCACGGAACAGCTTCTGGACGGCCTTGACGGTGTCATCGCCCTGATCCGACAGTCCGCCCTGGCCGGCATGCCACCCCCGTGCCCGGGGACCGGCATCCCGGGTGCCGCCGATGCCGGAAGCCGGCTCCAACAGCCGGAGCTGGTGGCGCTCAGCAGTCTGCCCAACGGCGAGCTGTCGACCATCGAGTTGATCGACGCCGCCCACAGCGCCAGGAGGGCGGTGATGGCGCTGCAGAACATCACCGGCCCCGGAGAGCGCCGACCGGGCGGAGCCGCCAATACCGGTGCGCCCACCTCGCCCGGTGCGCAGCTGGCTCCGTCCACTCGCGCCGGCCGTCCGACCCTGGCCGACGTGTCGGCATCGGGGGAACAGTGAACAAATGCGCCCGTTGGCCCCACCATCCGGCCCGGCCGGCCGGCCGGCTGTCCTGAGCACGGTCGTGCCGGCCCGGCCGTCCTGCCCGGTGGCCGCTCACCAGCCGTCACCACCACCGCACCCACCTCGACGGGGGGTGGGTCCTCCGAGGCGATAGAGCAGACCTCGTGCCACCACGACCGTCACGGCCACACCCGGCTCGGCGGCCGGCGACCGGCCCGGGGGGCTGAGCTGCGATGAGTGTCCCCACCTGGGCGTGGCTGGCCGCGGTCGGCGTGATCGGCGGCCTCCTCGCCGGCGACATCGCCATCCACCGTCTCAAAGACCTTCACGGCATCCGCCCCGCCGTGATCGAAACGGCGGCGTGGATCGCCCTTTCCGCCGTCTTCGGGGTTGTACTGGGCGTGACCATGGGCTGGGGGGTGTCCGGGCAGTACTTCTCGGGTTACCTGCTCGAGAAATCCCTCAGCGTCGACAACGTCTTCGCCTTCGCCCTGCTGCTGCGCAGCTTCCAGGTCCCCCCTACCGACCAGCGCCGGGTCCTCTACTGGGGGGTGATCGGGGCGCTCGTGCTGCGGGCCGGGTTCGTCGCCGCCGGCGCAGCCTTCGTCGAGCATGTCAGCTGGGCCTTCTACCCCTTCGGCCTGATCGTGCTCGCCGCCGGCGTCCGCATGGCCCGCGGCGCCACCGAGATCGACCTCGAGCGCGGTCGGCTCATCGGCGCCATCCGCCGGTTGCTCCCCGTCGCGCCTGTCGCGCCCGCCGGTCGGTTCTTGACCCGCCATCAAGGACGGCGCGCCGCCACCCCCCTCCTGCTGGCCCTGATAGCCATCGAGGCCACCGACGTGTTGTTCGCCGCCGATTCCATCCCGGCCGTGTTCGGCGTCACCACCAACGTCTTTGTCGTGTTCACCTCCAACGCCTTCGCCGTGCTCGGCCTGCGATCCCTGTACTTCGTGCTGGCCGAGGCCATGGAGCGCTTCGCCCACCTCACCAAGGGACTGGCCGTCCTCCTGATCTTCGTCGGCGTCAAAATGCTCATCAGGCCCCTCGTCGAGATCCCCACCGCAGCCACCCTCGCCGTCATCATCATCGTTCTCGCAGCAACCATCGGGGCGGCCGCCCTCCGCCCGAGGAGACCGGCCCACCCGGCCGACCGCCAGGCCCGCCGGTAGGCCTCCGTCAGCTTCTCCCGGTCGGCCGCAGGGCCGACCGGCTCAATCACCTGCCGTCGCCGTGGGCTGTGACTACCCCCGGGGGAACGCCCTGGCGGATGAAGAACTGCGTGATCGGTGCCGGCATCCGCGCCTGGCGGTCTCCCCAGTCATAGAAGACGAGTGAGGGCGCCGCCATGTCGTGGAGGGCCCGGTGCCGACGCCCGGTCACGATTCCGACGAGCCCGAGGCCGAGGACGAAGCTGAAGGGGTACACCAGCACCCTGCGGGTGGCGGCGACAACCGTCAGTGGCGAGCCGTCGGGGGAGCTCACCCGTACGCCGGCCACCGCCCGGCCGACGGTGCGGCCGGCGATCACCAGCGCCGTCCACTGGTACACACCTGCCATCGCCCCGAAGACAAGTATCTGCCAGAGGGCGCTACCGCCCGACGGCTTCACGTCCCGACCGGTGAACAGCGATGCGAGGTAGAACACCACTGCCACCGTCGAGGTGTACATCGCCGACTCGATCAGGAGATCCAGGACGAAGGCCGCCAGGCGGCTGGCGCCGCCGGCGATCTGGCCGGTGACGGTTCCTTCCTGGGACACCGGCTCCGCGACCCGACGGTGCAACAGCCGGTCCACCAGCCGGCTGAGAACGATGTCGATGCCCACCAGCTGGCGGCGAACCAGGTCGAGCAGGCGGTTCCCCAGACCCCCTGCGGTGGCTCTGACCATGGCGTCCACCTGCGCCCGCGCGAGGATGTCCTGGATGTTGACGCGGGCCATGAGGTGCTCGACGTCGACACGATCCAGCAGGGCGTTGACGTCGACCCGCTCGAGCAGGGCGTCCACGTCCACCCGATCGAGGAGGGCGTTGACATCGACGCGGGAGAGGAGGCGGTCCAGGTCGATCTCACCGATCACCTCGTCCAGGTCGATCGAATCGACCGCACGTGGAACGACCACGTCCATGATGCGACGGATGGGATCCGCCCCGGCCATGGTCCGACCATATTCCGGCGTTTCCCTGTTCGGGATCATCCGGATCGGGCGATCCCCTCCCGGCGCTCAGCGGCCGGCGCCCGGCCCGGGTTGAGCAGGTGCCGGCGTGCGGTCGGTGGCGGTCTCGGCGAAGCCCCGTAGCACCACCTCGGCGGCGACGGCGACGGCGTCGAGCTGTGCGGGGGTGAGCCGGTCGATGAACAGGCGGCGCACCGCCCGGAGATGCCCGGGGGCGGCCGCTTCGATCTCGCGGCGGCCACGGGCGGTGACCACCACGTAGGCGCCCCGCCGGTCGGACCCGCATCTCTGCTTGTCCACCAGGCCCCGATCGGCCATCCGGGTCACCTGATGCGACACCCGGCTCTTCTCCCATCCGAGCGTCTCGGCCAGCTCGAACAGCCGCAGGCGCCCGTCCGGTCGGTCGGTCAGGGCCACCAGGACCACGTAGTCGGGATAGGACAGCCCGGTGTCAGAGGCCAGCTGGCGGGCCAGCTCGCCGTCAAGGCGCAGGTGCATGAACTGCAGGGCCCGCCAGGCCCGCTCCTCGCGCTCGTCCAGCCACCGGACCTCACTCACGGGTTCCATGCTAGCGGAATAGTTGACGTATCTACTATGTTGGATGATACGTCAACAAGTTTTGAGGAGATGCACCATGAGCACCACCAACGTTCCCACCACCTTGACCGGTACCTACGCCATCGACCCGTCCCACAGCCGGATCGGCTTCGTCGCCAGGCACGCCATGGTGACCAAGGTGCGGGGATCTTTCAACGAGTTCGAGGGATCGGGCTACTTCGACGCCGAGAACCCGGCGAACTCGAAGGCCCACCTGACCATCAAGGCGTCCAGCATCGACACCCGCAACGCGGATCGTGACGGCCACCTGCGGTCCAACGACTTCTTCGACATGGACACCTACCCGGAGATCACCTTCGCCTCCACCGCCATCGAGGCTGTCGACGCCGACCACTACCGGGTCACCGGCGATCTCACCATCAAGGGTGTCACCAGGCCGGTTGCTATCGACTTCGAGTACACCGGCACCGCCGTGGACCCGTTCGGCAACACCCGCATCGGGTTCGAAGGCAGGGCGACGGTCAACCGCAAGGACTGGGGCGTCAACTGGAACGCCGCCCTGGAGGCCGGCGGAGTGCTGGTCAGTGAGAACGTCACCCTCGAGTTCGAGGTGTCGGCCATCCGCACCGGCGAAACCGCCTGACACATCGACCCCACGCCGCCCGCCCGGGAGCACACCCCGGGCGGGCCGCTCCCGGTCGGAAAGGATCCGAAACCGATGGCCATTTCCCCTGTCCGGCTCAACCACGCCGTGCTCTTCGTCGCCGACCTGGACCGGTCGCTGCGCTTCTACACCCAGGTGTTCGACATGGCCGTGGTCGCCCGCGAGCCGCGCGCCAACGCCGCCTTCCTGCGGCTGCCCCGCTCGGGCAACCACCACGACCTGGGCCTGTTCGGCCTCGGTGACGGCGCCGCCCCCAAGCGGCGGGGCTCGATCGGCCTGTACCACCTGGCATGGCAACTCGACACCATCGACGAGCTCGGCCAGGCCCGCCGGGCCCTCCTGGACGCCGGCGCCTACACCGGCGAGTCCAGCCACGGCGCCACCAAGAGCGTCTACGGCGCCGACCCCGACGGCAACGAGTTCGAGCTGATGTGGATGCTGCCCCGGGACCAGTGGGGCCCCTACGAGCACTCGGCGCCGGTCGACCACCTGGACCTGCCGGGCGAGCTGCGCCGCTGGACCGGCGTGCGCACCGCCTCCGGACCGGCCGGCTCCGGACCGGGCGGCTCCGGACCGGGGGGGTCGGACGACCCGGCCCGGGACGCCGGCGATCCCGTCGCCTGATCTTCCTCCGTCTCCTGCGGCGCGCCGGCCGGTCTAGGGGTGGAACCGGATCGAGGTCACCCCGGGCGGCACGTCCCACACCACTGCCGTCACCCCCGAGGCGCGCACCACGACCCGGGCGCCGGGCTCCCCGGACACCAGGGCCACGGCCGCCGCGGTCTGGCCGGGGCTGGGCGCTTCCCCTCCGGCGTCGGTGAAGATGAACGCCACCCGGCGGGAGTGGACCGGCACCGTCTGGCCGTCGGAGAATATGTCGTAGAAGGGGTACACCCACCGGTGCCCCCCGAAACGGCCGAGCACCCCCTCCGACGCCACCACCTCGTCACCGGGGCGGATCCGGCTCTGGGCCCGGTCCAGCCCGGACGCCACCGCGGCGGGAACCTGGCGCATCGACGAGGTCCTCGGCAACCAGTCGGCGGCCGTCCACGCCACCTGCACCACGACCGCCGCCGCGACGGCCAGGGCCAGCGGCGCCCCGGCCCGGCGGCCCCGGGCGATCCAGCAGACGAAGGCGATCGAGCCTACGAGCAGGAACCAGACCGCCGCCATGCTCTGGAACGTGGCCCCGGCGGTGACGAACGCCGGGGAACGGTTCAAGCCGTTGGCGCCCAGGATCAGCGCCGCCATGGGGAGACCGACCGGGGACAGCAGGCCGACCGTACCCGCCCCGGTCAGGTACTTGACCAGGTCGCCGCTTCTCTCCCTCAGCACATGGAGAGCCGGATGCGGGTGCCTGACGATGCCCCAGACGATGGCCAGGATGCCCGACAGGCCGGAGCCGACGGTGCCCGACGCCAGGTACCCGTAGCTGGCCGACAGGGTGGACGCCTTGCCCGACCCGACCGCGGCCACGATGGCCAGCCACACCACCCCGGCCAGCAGGACGGCCCCGCCCCGGAGCCGGAACCGCCGGCCGGCCAGCAGGGCGCCCAGCCCGAGGGCGACGACATAGGTCGCCGCCACGTCGCCGCACAGCAGGGTGGCGGCGACCCAGATCCAGGCCCGCCGCCGGCCCAGCCACAGGTCCCGGCCGGCCATCACCGCGAAGAAGCAGGCGATCGGCTGGAAGTGGAAGTCGTACGACGCCACCCAGTAGGTCCACGGGGTGCCCAGCACGGCGACCACCGCGGCGGCGCCGACCAGCGTGCGGGAGCGGGGGGAGTGGGGCCAGTGCCGGGCCAGGATCTCCAGCGCCCACCGCAGGGCCACCACGCCGGTGGCGGCCAGCGCCAGGTCCTGCACCACGAGCAGCACGTAGGTCGTCCGGCCCAGCCAGTAGAGCGGGGCCAGGACCCACATCATCAACTCCAGGTGGCTCTGCCAGAACGGGTAGCCGTAGTGCGGGTAGTTGTAGGGGAAGATCGTGAGGTACGGGTTGAGATGCCCGTGGGCGATCCGCTCCCACGCCTGTGAGAACGCCGCGAAGTCGACTCCGAGGTCGAAGCGACGCCACAGGTACAGGCTGTACCCGCACAGGGCCAGGAACTGCAGGCCGCCCAGACCCAGGGTGACGAGCCACACCAGCCGCAGACCGCCCTCCAGCCCCGGCGGTTCGGGCCGGGCCCGGGATCCGTCGGGCCGGCCGGGACCCCGCGGCGCCAACGTCGACCGTCGGCTCAACTCCCGGTCCGACCCCGATGGCGACCCCCCGGCCAGCCGCTCACAGAGGTGCGACCGGAGGCGGGAGCCGGCATCACGGACGAGCCATCGGATCGCGCATCGCCACATGGTAGGCGGACCCCCCGAGCCGATGAGCGGGAGCCGCCCCGAGCCGTTCCCGGAATACCCCCCTGGGTATCAGGGTTGTTACAGAATGCCCGTGCCGTCGGGCGGAGCTCGCAATCAAGGAGAACCTAAGTGGCCACAGTGGCGCTCAACAGCGACAATTTCGAGCAGACCATCACCTCCAACGACATCGTGCTGGTGGACTTCTGGGCGAGCTGGTGCGGTCCGTGCCGTATGTTCGCCCCGGTGTTCGAGGCGGCCGCCGAGCGGCACGGCGACATCGTGTTCGCCAAGGTCGACACCGAGGCTGAGTCGGAGATCGCCTCCCGGTTCGGGATCATGTCCATCCCGACGCTGATGGTGTTCCGGGACCAGATCCTGCTCTACGCCCAGCCCGGCGCCCTGCCCGCCCCGGCCTTGGAGCAGCTGATCGGCAAGGTGCGCGAACTGGACATGGACGACGTGCGCCGCCAGCTGGAAGTGGGCGCAGATGCCCGCACCTGAGGCGGCACGCCCGGCCGCCGGGCCGGAGACCGGGAGCTTCGAGGTCAGCCTCGACCAGGAGGACCTGTACCGCTTCATGGTGCAGTTCGGCCAGGACGGGGTCGAGCCGCTGGCGGTGGACGAGCCGGCACCGCTCGGTGCCGGGGCCGGACCCAACGCGTCCCGGCTGCTGGCCGCCGCTGTCGGGCACTGTCTCAGCGCCAGCGCCCTGTTCTGCCTGAGCAGGGCCCGCATCCCGGTGCACGGTGTGCACACCACGGTGTCGGGCGAACTGGGCCGCAACGAGCGGGGCCGGCTGCGCATCGACGGCCTCAGGGTGAAGCTGGATCTCGACGTCGCCGACGCCGACCGGGCCCGCATGGGCCGCTGCCTGGAGCTGTTCGAGGACTTCTGCGTGGTCACCGCCAGCGTCCGCGACGGCATCCCGGTCGAGGTCGAGGTGGCCTCGGGCTACTAGAAGGCCACCACCGGATAGGCCGCCCGGGGGTCCCGGCTGGAGACGATCTCCTTGCCCAGCGGCGCCACCGCCACCGCCGCCAGTTTGAAGTTCCCCAGCCCGAGGGGGATCCCGATGACCGTCAGGCACAGGGTGACGCCGAGCACGATGTGGGCGATGGCGATCCACAGCCCGGCCAGCACGAACCACAGGATGTTGGCGATGAAAGTGGCGCCTCCGGCGCCGGGCCGGCGGATCACGGTCCGGCCGAACGGCCACAGCACGTAGCCGGCCAGGCGCAGGGCGGCGATGCCGAAGGGGATGGTGACGATGAGCAGGCACATCACCATGCCGGCCAGGGCGTAACCCAGGGCCAGCCAGAACCCTGACAGGACCAGCCAGATGACGTTGAGCACCGTCCTCACCCGACGAGTGTCCCACGTCCCCGCCCCCGGAGGGGACGCCACCGGTCCGCTTCCACCGCCGTCACGTCCGGGGAGCCCGGATCAGTCCCCGGGCTATGGCCGTGGTCACGGCGGCGGTGCGGTCGTCCACCCCCAGCTTGGCAAAGGCGTGCAGCAGGTGGGTCTTGACCGTCGCCTCGCCGATGTAGAGGGCCCGGCCTATGTCGGCGTTGGTGCGGCCGGCCGCTACCAGGGCCAGCACCTCCAGTTCCCGGGCGGTCAGCTCCGGCTGGTCGGCCGCCCGCCGCCGGTTCAGCAGCTTGGCCGCCGCCACCGGGGCCAGGACGGTCATACCCTCGGCCGCTGCCCGGATGGCCCGCACCAGATCCGGCCGGGGGGTGTCCTTGAGCAGGTAGCCGGTGGCACCGGCCTCCACCGCCCGGATGATGTCATGGTCGGTGTCATAGGTGGTGATGACCAGCACGGCCGGCGCCGGGTCCAGCTCGGACATCAGCCGGGTGGCCTCCACCCCGTCGGTGCCGGGCATGCGGAGGTCCATCAGCACCACGTCGGGCCGGGCCCGGGCCGCCACC
>DASSZD010000046.1:0-6455 GCA_035702985.1 Acidimicrobiales bacterium | reverse complement strand
CTCCTGCACGTGTCCAACCTGTACGCCACCCTGCCCCAGCAGGACGTGGCCGCCACCCTCGACCGGCTGGTCAGCGGGGGCGAGGGCACCGGCCGGGTGTTCTTCTGCAACAGCGGGGCGGAAGCCAACGAGGCGGCCATCAAGCTGGCCCGCAAGTGGGGCGGCCGGGGCCGGCACGTGGTGCTGAGCGCCTACGGCTCGTTCCACGGCCGCACCCTGGCCACCCTGCACGCCACCGGCCAGCCGTCCAAGCACGAGGCATTCCAGCCCCTCCCCGAGGGGTTCCGCCACGTCGCCTGGCGGGACCCCGACGAGCTGGAGCGGGCCGTCGACGGGTCGGTGGCCGCCGTCCTGCTCGAGCCGGTGCAGGGTGAGGGCGGGGTGCAGCCGGCCGGCGCCGACTACTTCGCGGCGGTGCGGCGCATCTGCGACGAGCACCGGATCCTGATGATGGTCGACGAGGTCCAGACCGGCCTGGGCCGGACCGGGGAGTGGTTCGGCTTCCAGCACTACGGGGTCCGCCCCGACGTGGTCACCATGGCCAAGGCCCTGGGCAACGGGGTGCCCATCGGCGCCTGCTGGGCCCGCGACGAGGTGGCGTCGGCGTTCGTACCCGGCGACCACGCCACCACCTTCGGAGGCCAGCCGCTGGCCGCCGCCGCCGCCCGTGCCGTGCTCGGCGTGATGGAGCAGGAGGACGTCCCGGCCCGGGCCTGCCGGGCCGGGGAGCGGATCACCGCCGCCCTGGCGGAGGTGCCCGGCGTCCGCGACGTCCGGGGCCTGGGCCTGCTGATCGCGGTGGAGCTGGAGGACGGGCGCCCGGCCGGCCCGGCGGCGGCGACCGCCCTCGACGAAGGCCTGGTCGTCAACGCGGTCACGGCCACCGCCCTGCGCCTGGCCCCCTCGCTCCTGGTCAGCGACGACGAGATCGACCAGGCCGTGGCGATCCTGACCAAGGTGCTGGCATGAGGCACCTGCTGGAGATGGACGATCTGACCGAGTCGGACCTGGCCCAGATCCTGGAGCTGGCCGACCCGGCCCGGGCCGAACCGGTCCTGCGGGGCAGGGGGGCGGCGCTCATCTTCGAGAAGCCGTCCAACCGGACCCGCAACGCCTGCGAGATGGCCGTGGTCGGCCTGGGCGGCCATCCGGTCAGCATCCGGGGGGAGGAGATCGGCCTCGGGGTGCGCGAGACCGTCGAGGACGTGACGAGGGTGCTGGCCCGCTACCACGCCCTGATCGGCGCCCGGGTGTACGACCACTCCCACCTGGAGGCCATGGCCGCGGTCGACCAGGTGCCGGTGGTGAACCTCCTGTCGGACTTCTCCCACCCCACCCAGATCGTCGCCGACATCATCACCCTGCGGGACCGCTGGGGCGGCGTGGCCGGCCGGTCGGTGGCGTGGGTCGGCGACGGCAACAACGTCGCCCGCAGCCTGGTGCTCGGCGCCGCCCTGGCCGGCATGAACGTCAGGCTGGCCTGCCCGGCCGGCCACGAGGTCGACCAGGTGGCGGTCGACGGCGCCCGGGCCCGGGGGGTGGAGGTGTTCCAGACCACCGACCCGGCGGAGGCGGTGGACGGGGCCGACTGCGTCTACACCGACGTGTGGGTGTCGATGGGCCAGGAGGACGAGACGGCCTCCCGCCTCGACGCCTTCGCCGGGTACCGGGTGACCGGCGAGCTGATGGCCCGGGCCGCGGAGGGGGCGGTGTTCCTGCACTGCCTGCCGGCCCACCGGGGTCTGGAGGTCGATGCCGCGGTGATCGACGGCCCGGCCAGCGCGGTGTGGGACCAGGCGGAGAACCGGATGCACGCGGCCCGGGCCCTTTTTCAGTGGCTGCTGCGGTCATGAAGTTGTCCAAGACCCAGCGCCAGCACCGGATCATCCAGATCCTGGAGCAGTCCCCCGTTCCGTCCCAGCAGCGGCTGGTGGAGCTCCTGGCCGAGGCCGGGCTGGAGGCCACGCAGGCCACCGTGTCCCGGGACCTGGAGGAGATCGGGGCGGTCAAGGTGCGGGCCGCCGGCGGCGAGTCGGTGTACGCCGTGCCGGACCTGCCCAAGGACCGGGTGGCCCCCGAGGACCACCTGCGCCGGGTGCTGGGGGACTGGGTGGTGGAGGTGACGTCCTCCGCCAACCTGGTGGTCGTCCGCACGCCCCCCGGATCGGCGCATGTGGTGGCGTCGGCCCTGGACCGGGCCGGGCTGGCGGAGATCCTCGGGACCGTGGCCGGCGACGACACCATCGTGGTGATCGCCGTGGAGGAGGTCGGGGGGGCCAGACTGGCCGAGCACCTGAGCTCCCTGGCAGGTCTCTAAGGTCTTCTAGTTCGCGAGAGAGGGGCGGAGCCCGATGACTCTATGGCAGGGACGGTTCGGCGAGTCCGGACCGGCGGAGGAATTGCTCGACTACACGGTCAGTATCAGCTACGACTCGCGCCTGGCCGCCGACGACGTGGCCGGATCCAAGGCCCACGTGCGCGGCCTGGTCGCGGCCGGGATCGTCTCCGACGAGGACGGCAAGATCCTGGCCGCCGCCCTGGACCGGGTCGGGGAGGAGCTGGCCACCGGGACGCTGGTCATCAAACCCGGCGACGAGGACGTGCACACCGCGGTGGAGCGGCGGGTCACCGAGCTGGCCGGCAGCGTCGGGGCCCGGCTCCACACCGGGCGCAGCCGCAACGACCAGGTCGCCACCGACCTCCGCCTGTTCACCAAGCGGGAGCTGCGGGCCACCGGCGGGCGGCTGATCAGACTGGCGTCGGTGCTGCTGGAGCGGGCCAAGGAGGCCGGGGACGCCTACCTGCCCGGCTACACCCACCTGCAGCGGGCCCAGCCGGTGCTCCTGGCCCACCACCTGCTGGCCCACGGCTGGGCCTTGCTGCGCGACCTGGACCGGCTGGAGGACGCCCGCCGGCGGCTGGACGTGTCCCCGCTGGGGGCCGGGGCCCTGGCCGGCTCGTCCCTGCCCCTCGACCCGGACCTGACGGCGGCCGAACTGGGTTTCGCCCGGCGGTTCGAGAACTCGCTGGACGCGGTCTCGGACCGGGATTTCGTGGCCGAATCGCTGTTCGCGCTCAGCCTGGTCGGCGTGCACCTGTCCCGGATCGGCGAGGAGATGGTGCTGTGGTCCAGCGACGAGTTCGGCTTCGCCACCCTGGCCGACGCCTACGCCACCGGCAGCTCCATGCTGCCCCAGAAGAAGAACCCCGACATCGCCGAGCTGGCCCGGGGCCGGGCCGGGCGGCTGATCGGCAACCTGACCGGCATCCTGGCCACGCTCAAGGGTCTGCCGCTGTCCTACAACCGGGACCTGCAGGAGGACAAGGAGCCGCTGTTCGACGCCTTCGACCAGATCAACCGGGGAGTGGCCGCGGTGGGCGGCATGATCGCCACCGCCACCTGGAACCTGGACCGCATGCAGGCGGCCGCCGACACCCCCTACGCGGCGGCCATCGACCTGGCCGAGTGGCTGGTCGCCCGGGGCACGCCGTTCCGGGAGGCGCACGCCGTGGTGGGCGGGCTGGTCCGCGACTCCATCGGCCGGCGGGTCCCGCTCCGGGAGCTGGTCGAAGCGCATCCGGCTCTGGGCGCCGACGCCGTGGCCCTCCTCGAGCCGGGCGTGCCGGTCACCCGCCGGGTCACTCCCGGCGGGGCGGGACCGGAGCCGGTCAGGGTCCAGATCCGTCGCTTCGAGGCCGAGCTGGCCTCCTTCGCCGACCGGGTGGGGCCGGCCCCTCAGGGGTGAGCCCCTGCCCGCCGATGGCGGCCGCCGTCCTGTCCCGGGACTTCTACGCCCGGCCGTCGCTGCAGGTGGCGCCGGACCTGCTCAACAAGCTGGTGGTGCGCCCGGACGGCCGGGCCGGGCGGATCATCGAGGTCGAGGCCTACGCCGGGGCAGCCGACCCGGCCTCCCACGCCTACCGGGGCCGCACCGCCCGCAACGCCACCATGTTCGGCCGTCCCGGCCATCTCTACGTCTACTTCAGCTACGGCGTGCACTGGTGCGCCAACGTGGTGACCGGGGTGGAGGGGGAGGCGTCGGCGGTGCTGCTGCGGGCCCTGGACCCGGTGGGCGGGCTGGCCCTGATGCGGGCCGCCCGCTGGACCACCCAGAAACGGCAGGTGGACCGGGACCTGTGCCGGGGCCCGGGCCGCCTGTGTCAGGCGCTCGGGATAGACCGGGGCTTCGACGGCACCGACCTGACCGGCGCCGGCGGGACGCTGTGGCTGGCCGACGACGGGGTGGCCCCGCCGGCCGCCCCCCACCGGTCGGCCCGGGTGGGGATATCGGCGGCCCGGGACCGGTTGTGGCGGTTCAGCGTGGCCGACCACCGGGGGGTGTCCGCCGCCCCCGGCCAGCCCGGTCCCTGACGGATCGGCAGGAATCGGTGCACCGGCGGCGAAACTCCTGAACTGAGCATCACCTGGCGGCCGGGACCAGGCGGTTTGTCGGGGCTACAGGAAGGTTTCTGCTTGCGACCGCGTCTGACACTGCCGAAGGTCCTCGCCGTCGCCACCGGGTCGGTTCTGGCGGCCGGGGCCGCCGCCTCGTTCGCCCTGCGGGCCGCCCCGGGGGCGCCGCTGTCCGCCGTTGCGGCCGGGCTCACCACCTCGGCCGGCCACGGCCGGGCGGCCGGTCGGTCGTCGCCGGCCGGACCGGCCCGAGCAGCCGGAGCAGCGGGCGGCCTGGCCGCGGCCTCGGCCATCCCCCTGTCGTCCAGCCTCGACCCGGCCATGCCCCCGCCGTCGGCCCCAGCCGACCCGCAGGGCCGCCCCGTCACCCTTCCCGAGCCGAGGGCCGGGGCCCTGCCCGCCGTGGCCCCCCTGGCCAAGGCCGTCAGCCCCGACGCCGTGGTCATGCTGGGCGCCCCGCTCACACCGGCCCAGATGGCCGCCGTGCCCAGGCTCAAGGGGGTGGCCGGGGTGGAGGCGGTCGACACCGGCACCGTGGACCTGGCCGGCGCCCCGGTGGTGGCGTTCGGGGTGGACCCCTCCACCTTCCGGGCCTACACGCCGGCGGCCAGCGCCACCTCCGACCGGCTGTGGCAGTACCTGTCCGCCGGGTCGCTGATCTCCTCCTACGAGATGGCCCGGGACCGCAAGCTCAGCCTGGGCCAGTTCGACACCGTCACCGGGTCGTTCAGCGCCCCGGTACGGGGCTGGATGGGGGCCTTCGCCTCCATAGGACTGCCCGGCGTGGACCTCCTGGTATCCAAGGCCTACGCCCCGGACCTGCATCTGGTCGCCGACTCCGGGCTGGTGGTGTCCGCCCCCGGGCTGAGCGGCACGGCCCTGCAGAAGGAGCTGGCGTCGGCCCTGCCCGGGGCGGCGGTGGAGTTGCTCCATCCCGACCAGCTGCCCACCACCCTGGCCGGTAACACCATCACCGGCTCGCTGCGCCAGCGGATCGTGGCCGCCGCCCTGTCCCGGCAGGGCCGGCCCTACGTGTGGGGAGCGGCCGGGCCCGGCTCGTTCGACTGCTCCGGCCTGGTCCAGTGGGCCTACCGCCAGGCGGGGATAGCCATGCCCCGGGTGGCCGCCGAGCAGTTCCTGGCCGGCGATCACATCCCGCTGGCCGACGCTCAGCCGGGGGACCTGCTGTTCTGGACCTACGACCCCAACGACCCCGGCTACGTGGACCACGTGGCGATCTACCTGGGACACGGCCTGATGGTCGTGGCCCCCCACACCGGCACAGACGTGCAGGTCACCAGCGTGCCGACGGCGGACTTCGCCGGGGCGGTGCAGGTGGTCGTCAACGGGTCCTGAGCCGTGCCGGGGAAAAAGTCCGGGGGCCGACTGGCGGTCCCCGGCCGGTGCTGTTAAGTTCCTCTCCGCTTCGAACGGCGCCCACCGCCGGACACTGCCAAGAACCGGGCAACCGGCCTTGACAGGGAAAGGAACGGTGGATACAGTGAGAAGCCGCTTCGAACGGGCCCTGCGGGTCCGGGAGAGGCAACCGTCCGCCGGCTACGGCCCACAGGGCTGCGGTCGTCGGATCAGCAAGAGGGTTGCACCTCCGGCCTGGTAAAGGTCGTGTGCGCCCGGAGCGGTGCTCCTTGAAAACGGAACAGAGGAAGTTAAAAGCTAGTGCGGGCATCTGCACGGCCTCTCGGTCGCACAGATGTCAACCTCAATTCCACAGCGACGCAAAGCCCCAAGCGCAGAAGGGACGCAGCAATGCGGCCCCCTCGGCGCCCCAAGACGGCGCGACGCTGTGATGCATTAGACGGACAACAATCCGTCTTGTGCCAGCAGGATGAGTTCTCGCCAGATCTCATCCGGCTCTCTGGTTTGCCCATCCTCGTGGTGGGTGGATCTCGATGGAGAGTTTGATCCTGGCTCAGGACGAACGCTGGCGGCGTGCTTAACACATGCAAGTCGAACGAGGTCCAACCGGTAGCAATACTGGTGAAGACCTAGTGGCGAACGGGTGAGTAACACGTGAGCAACC
>DASSZD010000146.1:0-3637 GCA_035702985.1 Acidimicrobiales bacterium | reverse complement strand
GGCACCCCTGAGCCGGACACGGTCGGCGGCTCCACCATCTGGAAACCGGCGCGGACCAGGATGTCCCGCCCGGCCGGGCTGAGCAGGTAGGCCACGAACGCCTCGGCGCCGGCCTGGTCGGGCGCCCCCTGCAGGACCGTCACCGTGTAGGTGGCCTTCAGGTCCTGCCCGGTCAGGGGGACGGTCGGGATCGAGGCGGCCGTCGTTTCGCTGGTGTAGAAGAACCCGGCGTCGAGCTGCCCGGCCTGCAGACGGCCCACCAGTGTCTCCTCCGGGTACACGCCCGAGTCCGAGGCGGCCATGTTCGCCAGGGCCGGCTCGGACCGCTGCTGGGCGGCGGTCCGCAGGGCGGTGACGGCCAGCTTGCCCTTGGGATCGGTGGCCGGGTCGGTACGGCCCAGCAGGAACCCCGGCTGGGCGATGACCCGGTACCAGGGCTGGGTCTTCAGGTCGTGGGCGAAGCGGCTGTGGGGGTTGTAGCCCAGCACCAGCGGCGAGACCGCGAACGTGGCGTACCACGACACCCAGCCGCCGTTGGCCGGGCCCTCCAGGGTGGCGTTGACGGTGGGGCTGGCGCTGATGAAGACGTCGCCCTGGCGCACCTTGCCCTTGATCTGGCTGGCCAGGGCGGTCGAGCCGGCGGCGAAACCCTGCAGCGAGTACCCCGTGGCGGCGTGGAAGGCGGGGCCGATCCGCTTCTCCATCACGTCGACCAGGGATCCGGCGTAGAGCACGTCGACCGGTCCGGATCCCCGAGCCGCGGTCGTGGACGGCGGCGACGCGGCGGGGGCCGCCGGGGTGGGAGAGGAGGAGCCGGTGGCGCTGCCGCACCCGGCCGCCCCCACGACCACACCGGCGCCCACGGCCAGGGCCCTCATCGCTCGGGACATGGCCCGACTCTAGCTGAGTAGTCACACTATGACTACCAGAGGCCCGGGGGCGGCTCCGGACGGCGGCCGCCCCGGCGCTGCGGCATCCTGTTCGGATGCCGGACCGGTCGGAGTCGGACGAGCAGCTGAAGCGGACGACGGACCCCGCCGGGTTCGTCTACGGCGTGCTGGTGATCGCCACCGTGGTGGCGGCGGAGAGCACCCGGCGCGAGACCTTCCCCAAGCTGCTGGCGGCCAGTGCCGTGACCGTCGTCCTGTACTGGCTGGCCCACGCCTACTCCCACCACCTGGGCTCGCGCCTGACCGAGGCCCGGCGGTGGAGCCTGGGCGAGTTCCGGGCGGCGCTGGTGCACGAGGTGACCATCCTGGCCGGGGCGGTCGTCCCCACCGTGGCGCTGGTCGCCGCCTGGATCGCCGGGGCGTCCACCGAAACCGGTGTCACCTCGGAGTTGTGGACGGCCGGGGTGGAGCTGGTGGCGCTGGAGGTGGTGGTGGGGATCCGCAGCCGTCTGGGGGCCGTCGACGTGCTGGTCCAGACGGCCATCGGCGTCGGCCTGGGGGTGGGGATCCTGGCCATCCGGGTGCTGCTGCACTGAGCCCACCGCCGGCCGCACCCCGGCGGCGGCGGGGTTAGGGTGGCAGCCATGCGGTTCCTGTTACGACCCTCGCTCATGGCGGTAACCGGCCTGGTGGCCGGCTTCGCGGTGGCCCGCAGCAGCGGCCGGCGCGAGGTGGGCGGGGCGGTGTTCGCAGCCGCCGGGGCCTACTCCGCCCGCAGGTGGTGGAAGGCCCTCGGAGCGGGACGGGCTCTGGCCCTGCTCGGGCTGTACGCCGGCGCCATGGGCGGGTCGCATCCGCTGGCCAAGAGGATCGGGGCGTGGCCGTCGGTGGCGGCGGTGTCGGCTGCGGTGGCGGCGGCGTCCGAGCTGGCCGGCCGCAAGAAGGGGTAGCCGGCCGGGCCGGGCGTCGCCCGGGTTCAGCGCCGGCGCAGCGGCGGGAGGGTCGCCGGCGGGTTGCGGCGGGGCGGGAGCTGGGCCAGCAGTTCGTCGGTGGCGGCGGCGATCAGCTCCACCGCCCGGGCCACCGCATCGGCGGTGCCGGCTGACACGCTCTGCACCCCGCCGACCTTGCGGACGTACTGCAGGGCGGCGGCCCGGACCTCCTCCGGGGTGGCCGGCGGTTCCAGTCCCCGCAGCGGCGTGATGTTGCGGCACATGCCGGCCAGGCTATGCCGGCACCCGGCCGGCGTCCCGGAACGACCGAAGGGTGGGCTCCTGCCCTGGGGGGACAGAAACCCACCCCTCGGCGCCACGGGGCCCCGCCGGAACGGGCGGGACCCCATGAACGGCTACCGGAAACGGGCCGGCTACACCCCCGACAGCGCCGCCGGCGGCTGCGACGGGCTGCCCGAGTACTGGGTGACGGGACCGGTGATGCCGGTCTTGTAGACCGGGCTGACCGCGGTGTACGCCCCGTTGTGGTTCTGGACCACCTCGCTGCCCTCGAAGCCGTAGTGGTTGGTCGGCGAGTAGGACAACGGCACCAGGCCGGGGGTGCTGAACTGGGCCCCCTGCTCCTCGATGGCCTTGAGCAGCGAGCCGCGGGTGAGGTCCTTGCCGGCCTTCTGCAGGGCCTGCACGAACGTGTAGCCGAGGGCCACGCCGTACTCGGTGTTGCCGTCGAGCGGCGCGCCCGGGTCGTACTTGTCCAGCAGCTTCTTGATCACCTGGACCCAGGGGTTGGACGTGTCGGACTCGGGCGGGATGTAGGCGTTGGAGATCATCCCGTCCAGCAGGCTGGCGCCGGCCGCCCCCTTGGAGAACGACGACAGCAGCGGGGCCACGGTCGGCGGGTCCCCGCCCACGCTCGACACCACCCACTGCGGCTTGTAGCCGACGGCCGCGGCCGGCAGCAGCGTCAGGGCGGTGGCCGCCGGGATGGTGGCCAGGGCCACCACCTGGGCCCCGGCCGCCTTGAGGGCGGCGACCTGGTTGGACAACGGTCCCGACAGCGTGGCGGCGTCATAGGTCTGCTTGCTCACCACCTGCGACGCCGGGAGGATGTCGTCCAGGCCCTGCACGAAGCCCTGACCGAAGTCGTCGTTCTGGTACAGGTACCCGACCTTCTCGTTGGCGAAGTGGTCCTTGATGTAGGTGCCGAGGATCTTGCCCTCCACCGTGTAAGGCGGCTGCCACCCGAAGCTGTAGGGGTACTTCGGGTCGTTCCAGCAGTCACAGCCCGACTCCACGAACAGCTGGGGGATCTTCTCGGTGTTGAGGAAGCCCTGCACCGCGCTCTGGGTCGGGGTGCCCAGGCCGCCCACCTCGGCGAAGATGTGGTCCTGGAGCACCATCTCCCGCACCTTGCTGGCGGTGGTGGCCGGGTTGTAGGCGTCGTCGACGATGATGTCGTTGATCTTGCGGCCGTACACGCCCCCCTGGGAGTTGATGAACTTGAACACGGCGTTGGCGGCCGGGGCGATCTCGCTGTAGCCCGGAGCGGCCGGACCGGTCAGCGGGGCGGTGGTGCCGATGGTGATGGTCGTGGCGGTCACGCCCACGGTGGACGAGTTGGAGGTCTCGGCGCTGCCTCCCCCTCCCCCGCTGGTGGTGCTGGTACTGCTACCGCTGGACTTGGTGCTGCTGCTACAGGCGGTGGCAGCCATGGCCACCGCAGCCAGGACCGCCGCTGCTCTGAACCGCCGTTGTGACGGCGGGCGATGTGATTTCACGGGGACGTCCTTTCCG
>DASSZD010000134.1:0-12359 GCA_035702985.1 Acidimicrobiales bacterium | reverse complement strand
CCCTCGAGGGCCTTCAGAGCGGAGACCCGGACCACCGGGGTGTCGTCGCCGGGGAACTCGTACTCGTTGAGCAGCTCCCGGACCTCGAGCTCCACCAGGTCGAGCAGCTCCTCGTCGTCGACCATGTCGGCCTTGTTGAGGGCCACCACGATCGACGGTACGCCGACCTGGCGGGCCAGCAGCACGTGCTCCCGGGTCTGGGCCATGGGGCCGTCGGCGGCCGACACGACCAGGATGGCGCCGTCGACCTGGGCGGCACCGGTGATCATGTTCTTGATGTAGTCGGCGTGGCCGGGCATGTCCACGTGGGCGTAGTGCCGGTTTGGCGTCTGGTACTCGACGTGGGCGATGTTGATGGTGATGCCCCGCTGGCGCTCCTCGGGGGCCTTGTCGATCTGGTCGAAGGCCACCGCGGCGTTGCCGGACGGGTCCCGTTCGGACAGCACCTTGGTGATGGCGGCGGTCAGCGTCGTCTTGCCGTGGTCGACGTGACCCATCGTGCCGATGTTCAGGTGGGGCTTGGTGCGCTCGAACTTCTGCTTTGCCATGGAAAGGCTCGCTCCTCAACTGGGGTTCCGGCCGCCCGGCCGGGTGATAGACGCGGGTTTATACGATAGTGCTTCTGCGGGAAGGCCGCCGCAGGCGGCGTGATGTTGAGCCGGTTTGGGCTGCTTGGCTGCTACTCGCCCCGGATCCGCTTCACGATCTCCTGGGCGATCGAATCGGGCACTTCCTGGTACGAGTTGAACTGCATGCTGTAGGTCGCCCGCCCCTGGCTGCGGGAACGAAGGTCGGTAGCGTACCCGAACATCTCGGCCAGGGGGACCTGGGCCCGGACGACCTGCGAGTTGCCCCGCTGCTCCATGCCCTCGACCTTGCCCCGCCGGGACGACAGGTTACCGATCACGTCGCCCATGTACTCCTCGGGGGTGACCACCTCGACGGCCATGATGGGCTCGAGCAGGACCGGCTTGGCCCGCCGGCAGGCTTCCTTGAAGCACATCGAGCCGGCGATCTTGAACGCCATCTCCGAGGAGTCCACGTCGTGGTACGAGCCGAACACCAGGGTGGCCCGCACGTCGACGACGGGGTAACCGGCCAGGACACCGGACTGCATGGCGTCCTGGATACCGGCGTCGACCGAGGGGATGTACTCCTTCGGGATGATGCCGCCGGTGATCTTGTCGCAGAACTCGTAGCCGCCGCCGGGGCCGGTGGGCTCCAGCTCCAGCACCACGTGGCCGTACTGGCCCCGGCCACCGGTCTGGCGGACGTAGCGGGTCTCGACCTTCTGGACGGGGTTCTTGATGGTCTCGCGGTAGGCCACCTGGGGCTTGCCCACGTTGGCGTCCACCTTGAACTCGCGCAGCATCCGGTCGACGAGGACCTCGAGGTGCAACTCGCCCATACCGCCGATGACGGTCTGGCCGGTCTCCTCGTCGGAGTGCACCTGGAAGGTGGGGTCCTCCTCCGACAGGGCCTGCAGGGCCCGGGACAGCTTGTCCTGGTCGTTCTTGGTCTTGGGCTCGACGGCCACGTGGATCACCGGCTCGGGGAAGTCCAGCGACTCCAGCACGATCTGGGCGCTCGGGTCGCAGAGGGTGTCGCCGGTGGTGGTCTGCTTGAGGCCGACCAGGGCCACGATGTCGCCGGCGAAGCACGCCTCGCGGTCCTCGCGGTGGTTGGCGTGCATCTGCAGGATCCGGCCCACCCGCTCCTTGCGCCCCTCCTTGGTGGAGTTGACGACCTGGGAGCCGGTGTTGAGCGTCCCCGAGTACACCCGGGCGTAGGTCAGCTTGCCCAGGTGGGGGTCGGTCATGATCTTGAACGCCAGGGCGGCGAACGGCTCGCTGTCGTCGGCCTTGCGCTCCAGCTCCTCGATCCCCTTGACGTCGGTGCCCCGGGTGGGGGGGATGTCCAGGGGGCTGGGCAGGTAGGCGACCACCGCGTCGAGCATGGGCTGCACGCCCTTGTTCTTGAACGCGCTGCCGCACAGCACCGGCACCACCTGGCCGGCGATGGTGGCCTTGCGCAGGGCCTTCTCCAGGTCGGAGGCGGTGATCTCCTCCTCGCCGAGGAACTTCTCGGTGATCTCGTCGTCGAAGTTGGACAGCGTGTCGATCAGCTCGGCCCGGTAGGTCTCGGCCTCCTCGCGCATGTTGTCGGGGACGTCGACCAGGTCGAACTTCTCGCCCTTGGCCGCGTCGTCGCTCCACACCATGGCCTTCATGCCGAGCACGTCGACGCAGCCGCGGAACTCGCTCTCGGCGCCGATGGGCAGCTGCACCACCGCCACGGTGGCGTCCAGGCGGTCCTTGATCATGTCGACGCAGCGGTAGAAGTCGGCGCCGATGCGGTCCATCTTGTTGACGAAGCACATGCGGGGCACGCCGTACTTGTCGGCCTGGCGCCACACCGTCTCGGTCTGGGGTTCCACGCCGGCCACCGCGTCGAACACGGCGACGGCGCCGTCGAGCACCCGCAGGGACCGCTCCACCTCCACGGTGAAGTCGACGTGTCCGGGGGTGTCGATGATGTTGATCCGGGTGCCGTCCCACTCGCAGGTGGTGGCGGCACTGGTGATGGTGATGCCGCGCTCCTGCTCCTGGGGCATCCAGTCCATGGTGGCGGAACCCTCGTGGACCTCACCGATCTTGTAGTTGATACCGGTGTAGAAGAGGATGCGCTCGGTCGTGGTGGTCTTGCCGGCGTCGATGTGGGCCATGATCCCGATGTTGCGGACCTGGGCCAGAGGCTTCTTGCGCTTGGCTGGGGTTGCTTCGGCCATGTGGGGGGTTATCTCTCTTTGACAGCTGTGGGGTTACTACCAGCGGTAGTGGGCGAAGGCCTTGTTCGACTCGGCCATCTTGTGCATGTCCTCGCGGCGCTTCACGGCCGCGCCGACGCCGTTGGAGGCGTCGAGCAGCTCGGCGGCCAGCTTCTGGGCCATGGTCTTCTCCCGGCGCTGGCGGGAGTATCCGACCAGCCAGCGGATGGAGAGGGTGTTGGCCCGCTTGGAGCGGACCTCGACCGGCACCTGGTAGGTGGCGCCGCCGACCCGGCGGCTCTTGACCTCGAGCTGGGGCTTGGTGTTCTCCACCGCCCGCTTGACGACGGCCAGGGCGTCTCCGTCGGACTTGTCCTTGATGATGTCGAGGGCCTGGTAGACGATGCGCTCCGCCAGGCTGCGCTTGCCGCGCTCGAGGACCTTGTTGACGATCTGGGTGATCAGCACCGACCGGTAGATGGGGTCGGGCAGGAGGTCGCGGCGGGGAGCGGGTCCTTTACGGGGCATCTTCTCTAGCCTCTCTTGGCGCCGTAGCGGCTACGGGCCTGCTTGCGGTCGCGCACGCCGGAGGTGTCGAGCGTGCCGCGGATGATCTTGTAGCGGACACCCGGCAGGTCCTTGACCCGGCCGCCGCGGACCAGGACGATCGAGTGCTCCTGCAGGTTGTGGCCCTCGCCGGGGATGTAGGCGGTGACCTCCACCCCGCTGGTCAGGCGCACCCGGGCCACCTTGCGCAGCGCCGAGTTCGGCTTCTTGGGCGTGGTGGTGTAGACGCGCGTGCACACCCCGCGGCGCTGGGGGGCACCCCGGAGCGCGGGAGTCTTGGTCTTGACCGTCTTCTGTTCGCGGCCCTTCCGGACCAACTGCGCGATTGTGGGCAACCTAACCTCTCGATGCTTCCTGTGGGCTTTGGCCGGGCTTACGCCGGCCGGTGGTGTCCGCCGATCTCGATGTGCCCGCAGTATGCGCGCGTCGACCGGCCGGGTGGCCGTCAAACATGGTAGCGCGGCGGAGCGCCTACGGGAAGCCGAGCAGGTACTGCGACAGGGCCCGGGCCAGGCCCCCCGCGGCGGCCTGCCGCCAGGCCGGGTCGGTGAGCCGGGCGGCGTCGGCCGAGTTGCGCATGTTGGCCGCTTCGATCAGCACCTTGGGGACGGTGGTCAGGTTGAGCCCGGCCAGGTCGCTGCGGGGCTGCAGCCCGTTGACCCCGTCGTAGCTGCTGACCGGCTCCCCCGTGGCCGCCTGGAACTGGCTCAGCACGATGGAGGCCAGCCGGTCCGAGGCGGCTATGACCCCGTCGTTGGGGCCGTCGGCCACCGGTTCGAGCACCGCCACCCCCTGCCCGCCGGGGGGCCCGCCGTCGGCGTGGATGTCCAGCGCAGCGTCCGAGCCGGCCTGGTCCAGGATGGCCGCCCGCTGGTCCACGCAGGGGCCCAGCCCGGAGTTGGAGGTCCTGGTCATGACCACCGTCGCCCCCCAGGAGCGCAGTATGGCGGCCAGGCGGGTGGCCACGTCGAAGTTGAACGCGGCCTCGGTGTAGCCGGCGTCGGTCTCGGTGCCGGTCGTGTCACAGTTCTCCCAGGTCCGGCCGTTCCAGACCGGTTGGGCCAGGAAGGCCGGGTCGGAGCCGTTGCCGCCGTTGTGGCCGGGGTCGATGCCGATCACCTGGCCCACCATCGAGTACCCGGCGGTGGCGACCGGAGGGCTGGCCACCGCCGGCGCGGCGCCGAAGGCCCGGACCTGGCCGTTGCCGAGCACCGTCCAGTAGCCGGCGCCGGCGGCGACCATGCCGATCACCGGGGCGGGCAGCGCCTGGCTGCCGGAGGACCCGTAGAACCCGGCGTCACCGAAGGCGAACACCCCGCCGTCCCGGGCCACCAGCCAGTACCCCCGCCCGCTGGGGGTGGCGGCCATGCCCACCACCGGCTGGTTCAGGCGCATCCCACCCGTCGACCCGTAGAACCCGGCGTCGCCGAAGGTGAACACCCCGCCGTCGCGCGCCGCGAACCAGTAGCCGCCGCCGGCCGGGTCGGCCACGATCTGCAGCGCCGGCTGGTTGAGGCGCATCCCGCCGGTGGACCCGTGGAAGGCGGCATCGCCGTAGGAGAACACCCCGCCGTCGGCGCCGAGCAGCCAGTAACCGTTGCCGCCGGGGGTGGCGGCGATGCTCACCACCGGGGCGGCCAGCGCCAGCCCGGAGGCGTCCCCCAGTCCGGCGGCGCCGCCCTCGGGGGTCACGGCCCCGTCGGTGCTGGCCAGCCAGAAGCCCCGCCCGGCCCCCGCCGGGGCGGCGGCCACCGGCACGGCGGCGCCCACGTTGGCCGCCCTGACCGCCGCGGACGACGGGGCGGACCGGGCCGCCGAGACCAGCCGGGCGGAGGGCGCGGCGGCGGCCGAGGCCGGGCGGGCGGAGGGCGCGGTGGCGGCGGCCGGGGCCGGCCGGGCGGAGGGCGCGGTGGCGGCGGCCGGGACGGGCACCCCGGCCAGGGCGGCGGCGGCCAGGGCGGCGGCCGCCGCCACGGTTACGAGGGATCTCCGGGCCACCGCCATACCTACTCGCTCGCCGCCGTCTCGTCGGTCCGGTCGCCGGCCAGCGCCTCCGCCTCGGCCTCCCGGCGGGCCAGCTGGGCGGCGGCCAGGGCCATGACCACGAAGCCTATGACCTGGCCGGCGATGGCCAGCGGGCTGGTGTTCAGTGTCTCCTTGAAGGCCAGCACCCCGAGCACCACCGAGGCGGCCGGGTCGGCGACGGTCAGGGCCGGCATGGACTTGGCCAGGGGGCCGGCCCGGTAGGACAGCTGGGTCAGGGCCAGGGCCACCCCGCCGGCGGCGATCAGGGTGTACAGCTCCCAGTCGGTGAGCAGGGTGACCACGCCGATGTGGAAGATGGCGGTGGCCTGCTTGAGCAGGGCGGCCACCACCCCGTAGCCGACGCCGGCGGCCGCCCCGAGCAGCCCGCACCTGTGGGCCGGGGCCCACCGGATGCCGACCACGGCCAGCACGGCGACCACCGCCATGCCGGTGATGGTGGACCAGATCAGCACGTCGGCGTCCAGCTGGACCTGCCCGGGGCTGGGCCGGCCGGCTATGAGGAACAACGCCAGGCCGGCGACCACGGCCACCGCCAGCAGCCACTCCCGGCCCGACGGCCGGTGCCCCTCCAGGATGGCGCTGATGGGCAGGGCGAACAGCACCCCGGAGATGAGCAGCGGTTGCACCACCGCCAGCTGGCCGTAGTCGAGGGCCACCACGTGCAGGAGCAACCCGACCAAGGCGGCGATCAGCCCGATCAGCCAGGCCGGCCGGGTGAGCAGGTGCCCGAGCAGCCGATGGGTCCGCCCGTCGGGGGCCCGCCGGGCGCTGTGGTGCTGCAGGATGCTGGAGATGGCCGCCGCGAGCGCCGAGGCCAGGGCGATGGCGATGACGCCCGCCTCGCTCATCGCTCCGAGACTACCTGGTCCGTTTCGTGTGGGAGGTACGCCGCCGAGCGGGGGGAGGCGGGCGCCGGCCAGCTGCGGCCGTGCATGATCGCCGCCTGGCGGTAGAGGGCGTCGCAGCGGCGCAGCACCACCGGCCAGGTGATGCTGGGGGGCACCGTCCGGTTGTGGTCGGCGACCCGGCGGACCAGCTCCGGGGAGCGGGCCAGCGAGGCGATGGTCTCCACCATGGCCCGGTCGGACCGGACCAGCCACCCTTCCCGGCCGTGGACCACGAAGTCCTCGACGCCGGTGCCCGACAGGGCGATGATGGGCAGACCGGCGCAGCGGGCCTCCAGGGCGGCGATGCCGAACGACTCGAGCTTGGCCGGAGCCACGAACAGGTCGGAGCGCCCGAAGGTGTCCCGGATCTCGGACCGGCTGCAGCGGCCCCGCAGGTTGACCCAGTCCATGGAATGGCGGCGCAGGTAGCGCTCCACCCGGGCCCGCTGCGGCCCGTCCCCGAGGATGTCGGCCCGCAGCTGGACCCCCGGGGGCAGCTGCCCGCGCGCCGAGGACAGCATGGACAGCATGGGCAGGATCCGCTTGCGGTGGGCCAGGCGGGAGACCACGGCCAGGCGCAGCTCGCCGGCCGTCCCGCCGTCGTGGGCGACCTTCCAGACGGTGGGGTCGATGCCGTTGGGCAGGACGGTCACCGTGGAGCGGCCCCCCAGGATGCGGCGGGCCGAGGCGGCGGCGGCGCTGCTGACGGCGGAGAACACGACCGGCCAGTTACCCCATCCGGCCAGGACGTCCGCGCCTTTGAACAGCGGGGTGGCCTTGGCCCACAGGGAGTGAACGGTGGCCACCGTCGGTATGCCCCTCAGGGAGGCGTCGTGGGCGGCCAGGAACGCGTAGGGCGAGAAGCTGGAGGCGTGCACGTGCACCACGTCGAAGCCGCCGCCCAGGACGGCGGCCCGGCCCTGGTGGGAGCTCAGGTAGTGGATCTTCTCCGCCGGGCCCCGGCCGGCGGACGCACTGACCACCTCGATGCCGCCGTGGTTGCCGGCATCGCCGGCCCCCACGGTGGTGGTGAATACGGTGACGTCGTGGCGGGCGGCCTGCCGGGCCGCCAGGTCCCGCACCTGGAGCTCGATGCCACCCAGGCGGGGCAGGTAGCAGTCCGTGACGTGGGCGATCCTCATGCGCGGCCGGTCCCGCTCGCTGGCAGCATGGGTCGGTGCCCTACACCGTGGTGTCGTTCCACGCCCATCCCGACGACGAGGCCCTGCTCACCGCCGGCACCCTGGCCCGGGCGGCGGCCGAGGGCCACCGGGTGGTGCTGGTGGCGGCCACCGCCGGAGGGGTGGGGCTGGCGTCGTCGGAGGTGGCGGACGGGGCCGACCTGGCGGGGCTGCGGTGGGACGAGCTGCGCCGGGCGGCGGCGGCCATCGGGTGCCATGAGGTGCATCTCCTCGGGTACGAGGATTCCGGCATGGACGGATGTGCCGGGTCCGACGAGCGGGCGTTCTCCCGGGCACCGGTCGACGAGGCGGCCGGCCGGCTGGCCGGGCTGCTCGAAGCGGCCGGGGCGGACGTGCTCACCGTCTACGACCCGGCCGGCGGCTACGGCCATCCCGACCATGTCCAGGTCCACCGGGTGGGGGTGCGCGCCGCGGAGCTGGCCGGCACGCCGGTGGTGCTGGAGGCCACGGTGGACCGTCGCAACCTGCTGCGGGTCCTGCGGGTACTGGCCGCCCTGCACCTGACCCCGCCGGACTGGCGGCCGCAGCGCTTCGCGGCGGCGTACGCCGAGCCGGGCCGGATCACCCACCGGGTGGACGTGGGCCGCTACGCCTCGGCCAAGCGGTCGGCCATGGCCGCCCACGCCAGCCAGGCCACCGCCGACGAGGGGGTGAGGACCCTGGCCGTGTTCCTGCGCCTGCCGGGCCCGCTGTTCCGGCTGGTGTTCGGGCACGAGTGGTTCGTGGAGAGGGGTAGGAGCCGTCCGCCCCGGCCCGTCGACGACATCTTCGAGAGCCTGGAAAAAGGGGACGGAAAGGGTGGCCGGACGGCTGGGCGGGGATGACCCGTGGGTCCGTCCCGCCGGCCGGTGGTTGCTGTCGGTAACGGGCATCAGTCGGCGGCACCGGGCATGGGTTAGAGCAGGAAGTGTAGCCGTAACGCCCGCTTCTATCCTGGTAACCGTGCGCAACGCCGAGATATGGTCCGAGGTCGACGGGTACGTGGTCGAGCGGCTGGTGGGCGCCGACCCGGTGCTGGACGCAGCGCTGGCGGAAGCCGACGCGGCGGGCCTGCCGCCCATCGCCGTTTCCGCCGCCCAGGGCAAGATGCTGCACCTCCTGGCCACCATGGTCGGGGCCCGCCGGATCCTGGAGCTGGGCACGCTGGGCGGCTACAGCACCATCTGGCTGGGCCGGGCCCTGCCCGCCGGGGCGGACGCCCGGCTGATCAGCCTGGAGCTGGAGGCCCGCCACGCCGAGGTGGCCCGGTCCAACCTGGCCCGGGCCGGGCTGGCCGACCGGGTCGAGGTCCGGGTGGGACCGGCGCTGGAGACGCTCCCCCGCCTGGCCGGCGAGGGGCTGGAGTTCGATTTCGTGTTCATCGACGCCGACAAGGCCAACATCCCGGCCTACTTCGACCAGTCGGTGGCCCTGTGCCGGCCGGGGGCGGTGATCGTGGTGGACAACGTGGTGCGCGGCGGTGCCCTGGCCGACCCGGCCAGCCGGGACCCCTCGGTGCAGGGGGTGCGGCGGCTGCACGAGCAGCTCGAAGGTCGCACCGACGTGTCGGCCACCACCATCCAGACGGTCGGGGCGAAGGGCTACGACGGCTTCACCCTGGCCCTGGTCGGGGGCTGAACCGGCTGCAGCCGGGCGGACCGCAGGAGGGCCCGGCTGATGGGCCCTACACCGACACGACGCGGAGCCCGGGATCGAGCCGGCGCAGGTCGTCCGGGTCGGAGGTGGCCACGGGCTGGGCGGCGCGGCGGGCGCAGACCACGACGTGAGCGTCCACGATGTCGGCGGCGCCCGAGGCGGCCAGGAGCCGGCCGACGCTGACCGCATCCGCCCGGTCGAGTGGAAGCACATCGGTGCCGGGCTGGCGGGAGAGCCGGGCCACGGGCACCTGGCGCTCGGGGCGGCGCAGCACCTGCGCCAGGACCGGTGCCGGCAGGGTGACCCGGGCCCCGGTTTCGTGGGCCCGGGCCAGCAGCACGAGCACCTTCCGCTCGGAACGCTCGAGAGCGATCAGCGCGCCGGCGTCGAGGGTGATGCCAGCCATCAGGCGGCAGGGAGGTCCGACGGGGTGGCTCCGGTCTGGAGGATCCCGTCGGCCCAGGCCCGCTCCTCGTCGGTGAGCCCACCGCCGGTCGCTTCCAGTCCCCCGCCGAGCACGGCTTCCCAGCCCGCCAGGTCGTCCAGAGCGGTGCGCACGGCGTGCTGCACGAACCCCGATACGGATCCGGCTGCACCCTGGTCGACCAGCGCACGGATGCGATCGAGCTGGGAGACCTCGATCGTCACGGTTACCTTCCGGGTCGCCATACCAATCACCATACTGCTGGCACGAGCCTCCCCGGCCGGCCGGAGCCGGGATGGCGACGGAGGGCTCGCGCCGCGGCCGGGTGGGTGGAGCCGAGGTAGGTGCCGTCGGGCCGGTAGAAGCGCAGTTCGCCGTTGGGGTCGCCGTCCATGCCGTAGCCGGCGTGGAGCATGCGGTGGTGGCGGCGGCATTCACACACCCCGTTGGTGATGTCGGTTGGTCCGCCTGCTTCCCATTCGCGTATGTGGTGGATATCGCAGTGGGCGTACTGGCAGCCGGGGAAGCGGCATTGCCCCCCGTCTCTGACGGTGATGGCCCGACGCTGAGCGGTGCTCCACTGGCGGGTCCGCCGGCCCAAACTGAGCGGTTCGCCGCTCTCGCCGGTGAGGTGGCTCACGCTTCCGCAGTCACAGGTGACCATGGACGCGTCACCGGGGCGTACAGCTGTCCCGTTGCAGAGGGTGAAGCTGCGGCCGCCGTCTCGGGTGACCACGTGGACCGTGTAGCGGTCGTCGCCGGCGGCGTGGCCGTGGTCGGCTCCGGCCAGCGCCACACCTATCAGATCCATGAAGGCGTCGGCCTTTCTGGCTGCCCGGTTGGCCTCTTCCAGGGGCGCCTCGCCACCGCGGTGATCGTTGCGGCCGACTGCGGGGTCTACCGCTGAAGACTCGTCCACAGGCGCCCGGCCAGGGTCTCCTTCTGAAGACTCCTCCACAGGGGCCGGTCGGTAGCGCAGGTCGATGAACGCCTGCAGGGCGGCCGCGAACTCTTCGATCTCGAGGTCGCTCAGGCTGATGACGATCTGGCCGGTACCGTCCTGCCCTCTCCTGATCCGCACGTCGCGGATCGGCGAGCGATCTTCTGCCGGGGGCAGGTCCTGGTCGGCATACAGGGCGTAGGAGCGAACCAGGCGCTCTATGTCGCAGATTCCGCCCTGACCGCTGCGCACCACGTCGACCAGGGCCTGATCCACCTCCGGGGCGGGGCGGTCCATCCGGGTGATGGCCCGGACCGCCGAGTACGACAGTCCCCCCTCTCGGAACGCGGCGGCGATGATCGGCCGGCGGTCCAGCTCATGGGCCACCCGGAGCTTCTCGAAGGCGGTGGAACGGGCCATATTGGTACGCCACACCAGCCAGGTCGCACAGCAGAAGTGGCCGTCGAGCGCCCACAGGCCGTCCCGGTCGAACTCGGCCAGCCTCTCCAACCACTCTGCCTCGGCCCGGTCGAGATCCGACCGATGCTGGATCAGCCAGCTACCGGCGTCGAGACCATCCGCCCCGTCCATCCGTCGTCCTCCTCCAAGTCCACGAACCAGAGAGGAGGTCGTCGGCGCCGACCTCGATGCGCCACCCCATCCTACCAGAACATACGTTCGGCGTCCACCCGGTCGAAAACGGCCCGGGAGACGGCACTGCTCTAGCCGGCGTCGTCGGCTGCCACGGCGTCGAGGGAGGCGTACTCCTCCTCGGTGTCGACGTTGTCCTCGAACTGGAGGATGCCGAGCTCACCGAAGCGGTCGCGCAGCCAGGTGTCGCCGGCGTCGAGCAGGCCCAGCTTCTTGACGTTGGGCACGATCTTGGAGAAGAGCATGGTCTGGAACATCTCCTCCATCGGGTCGGGGTGGGTCTGCAGGAAGCGGACCACCGCCTTGGGGTCGATGCCCATCCTCTCCCACACGTCCTGGGCGAAGAACCGGTTGCGCAGCCGCACCGCGGCCTCGTAGCAGAACTCCTTGCGCTCCTTGAGCTCGGCCTGGCTCAGGTGCTGGTACTGCTCCTGGAGGGAGATGACCCCGAAGGCGACGTGGCGGGCCTCGTCGCTCATGACGTAGCGCAGCAGCTTCTTGAGCAGCGGCTCCTGGGTGAGCATGTGCATGAACCCGAAGGCGGCCAGCGCCAGGCCCTCCACCATGATCTGCATGCCCAGGTAGGTGATGTCCCAGCGGCTGTCACGGATGATGTCGTCGAGCAGCAGCTTGAGCTGCGGGTTGACCGGGTAGGCGCCGCCCATCTTGTCCTCCAGGTAGCGGCCGAACACCTCGACGTGGCGGGCCTCGTCCATCACCTGGGTGGCGGCGTAGTACTTGGCGTCGATCCACGGGACGGTGGAGGTGATCATCCCGGTGCAGATGAGGGCGCCCTGCTCGCCGTGGAGGAACTGCGACAGGGTCCAGTTCTGGCTCTCCAGGGTGAAGCGGTCCCACTCCTTGTCACCCCACTTGGCGGTGGGGGCGTCGGGGTCGTCCTGCATGGCGTTGAACCGGGCGGCGCTGGCCCGGAACTCGCTGGCCAGCTTGTCGTGGTCGACGTCGGTGTCCCACGGCAGGTCGGTGGTGGCGTTCCACTGGGACCGCTTGGCCTTCTCGTAGAGCTTCACCAGCGGCGGGCGGCTGCGTTTGTAGTCCCAGGTGAAGAGGACGTCGCTCTCCTGCTCGATCAGGTGGACGATCTCGTCGGGGTCCGATCGCTCGATGACGATGCTGTCGACGTCGTTCGGATGGGTCGCGGTCATCACAGCCTCCCCGGGGCTAGCGGCGTACTCTGAGTAACATAATACGCGCTATTTTCTGGGCCGGGTCAAGGCGG
>DASSZD010000131.1:0-19184 GCA_035702985.1 Acidimicrobiales bacterium | reverse complement strand
GAAGTCGACCCGTTCGCCGCCGTGCTCCCGGGCCGCGCAGACCTGCTCCAGGACCGCCAGGAGCTCGGCGGTGCGCTCGAAGCGCAGGTGCCGGAGGTGGACGTAGGGCCGGACGTCCTCGAGCTCGATCCGGAGCCGCAGGGCGTACCCCAGCGAACCGTAGGAGTTGGGGAACCCGTGGAACAGGTCCCGGTGCTCCCCCGTGGCGTCGACGGTCAGCACCTCGCCGGCACCGGTCAGGATGTCCATCTCCAGCACCGACTCGTGGGGCATCCCGTTGCGGAACGACGAGCTCTCGATGCCCAGTCCGGTGATGGCCCCCCCGAGGGTGATGGTCTTGAGCTCGGGGACCACGAGGGGCATGAGCCCGTATGGAAGCAGGGCGTCGACCAGGTGCTCGTAGGTCGTCATGCCCTGTACGTCGGCCCACCGGTTACGGGCGTCGACCTCGATCACTCCGTCGAAGCCGGACACGTCCAGTCCCGGGCCGGCCGGCGCGGAGCGGGTCCGGAACAGGTTGGACGTCTTCTTCGCCAGGCGCACCGGGGCCGTGGGCGGTATCGACCGGTACGCGGCGAGGAGGCCATCCACCCGCCGCCGGTAGGCGTCCCAGGCCGGGCCCGCCGGGCCCGTAGCGCGCTGCTCCTCGGCCAAAGCCATAACTCGAACTTACCCGCTGATCCCGATCCGATCGTACGGTGCGGGGGTAGCTTGACCTGGTGGCCGTACCGTCCAGCCCGCACCGCCACGACGACCAGCGCCGCCAGCCGGCGGGCCCGGGGTCCGGACCCGACGACCACGGGCACGGCCACGACGGGCACGGGGGCCCCGACGAGCACGGCCACGAACACGGCCACGACGACCATGAACACGGGCACGACGGGCACGGGCACGACCACGACCATCCGGGCGGCCTCCGGGGACTGGTCATGTCGGTGTTCGCCCCCCACAGCCACGACACCGGCGACACCATCGCCGCCGCCCTGACGGCCACCGACGAGGGCGTGAAGGCCCTCAAGGTGTCGCTCGCCATCCTGGCCGTCACCGCGGCGGCGGAGCTGGCGGTGGTGCTGATCAGCGGCTCGGTGGCCCTGCTGTCGGACACGATCCACAACTTCGCCGACGCCCTCACCGCGGTGCCGCTCGGCGTGGCGTTCTGGATGAGCCGGCGGCCGCCCGACGAGCGCTACACCTACGGCTACGGGCGGGCCGAGGACCTGGCCGGGATCTTCATCGTGGCGATCATGACCGCGTCCTCGGTGCTGGCCGCGTGGGAGGCCGTCAACCGGCTGGCCCATCCGCAGACCCTGTCCCGGCTGGGATGGGTGGCGGCGGCCGGCGTGGTGGGCTTCGTCGGCAACGAGACCGTCGCCGTCTACCGCACGCGCGTCGGCCGGCGCATCGGTTCCGCGGCGCTGGTGGCCGACGGCATGCACGCCCGCACCGACGGGCTCACCTCGCTGGCGGTCGTCGCCGGCGCCATAGGCGTGGCCGCCGGGTGGAAGGAGGCCGACCCGGTGGTCGGACTGCTGATCACGGTGGCCATCCTGCTGGTCCTCAAGAACGCGGCACGTGACATCTACCGCCGGTTGATGGACAGCGTGGACCCCGCCCTGGTCACCCGGGCGTCGGAGGTGCTCAGCCGCGTGGCGGGGGTCGAGGAGGTGACCGGGGTCAGGCTGCGCTGGGTGGGCCACGAGCTCCTGGCCGAGGCCGCCATCACCGCCGACGGCCGGCTGACCCTGGTGGAGGGACACGCCGTGGCCGAGGCCGCCTACCACGAGCTGCTGCACCGGGTCCCCAGGCTGGCGCAGGCCATCATCCACGTCGACCCCAGCCGCAACGGCGTCGACCACCACACCCTCACCGCCCACCATTTTCCCACCGCACGCCCCGCTCCGGGGCCGGGACCGGACCCGGACGGATCCGGCGCCGCGCCCGGGGCCGGGGACGCGAGCCGGGGCTGGACGAACCCGCCGGCGCCCCGCTGACCAAGGCCATCCCGGCCGGCCAGCCGGGGCCGGCTCCCGATCAGGTGGCGACCGACTGACCCAACGCCGAGGCCGCCGCGATGTAGCCCTCCACCATGTCCATGACGACCTGGCCGGCCGGCTTGGTCTGGTTCATCTGGCCCACCGCCTGGCCGACGAAGTAGTTGATGAGCTGGCGGGCCCCCTCGCCGCTCGCCGCCCCCCGGGCGATGCGGGCCTCGGCCCGGGCGACCAGCGCCGACTGGAGAGGCATCGGCAGCGGCTCGGGCGTGTCGGGCCGGTCCCACTCCTCGGTCCACGCCGAGCGCAACTGGCGGGCCGGTTTGCCGGTCTTGGACCGGGACCGCACGGTGTCGGCCGACGACGCCGCCAGGAATTTCTCCTTGACCACCGGGTGGGTCTCGGCCTCGTCGGTGGTCAGCCACACCGACCCGCACCACACCCCCCGGGCGCCCAGGGCCATGGACGCCGCCACCTGGCGGCCGTCGGCGATCCCGCCGGCGGCCAGCACCGGCAGTGGCGCCACCGCATCGACGATCTGGGGGACCAGCACCATGGTGCCGATCTCCCCGGTGTGACCGCCCGCCTCCGACCCCTGGGCGATGATCAGATCCACCCCGGCGTCCCTCTGGCGGCGGGCATGCTCCACCTTGCCGACCAGGCCGGCCACCAGCACGCCGCGGTCGTGGGCGGCTTCCACCAGGTAATCCGGAGCCGGCCCCAGGGCGTTGGCGATCAGCCTGACCTTGGGATGCTTCCAGACCACCTCCAGCAGGTCACGGGCGCTCTGGCTGGAGAACGGCATGGGCCGGTCGGGGCGGTCCCCGTCCTCCCCGCCGTCCCGGTCCCCGGGCAGTTCGGCCACCCCGTACCGCTCCAGGATGTCCTCGACGAAGAGACGGTGCTCCTCGGGGAGCAGGGACGCCACATCGCCGGACCGCAACCCCCCGCCCTGGTCACCGACGTAGCGGGCCGGCACGATCACGTCCACCCCGTAGGGATGGTCTCCGACGTGGTCGTCGAGCCAGTCGAGGGCCACGGCCAGCTGCTCCGGGCTGTATGCCACCGCGCCCAGTACCCCGAACCCGCCGGCCCGGCTGACCGCCGCCACCACGTCGCGGCAGTGGCTGAAGGCGAAGATCGGGAACTCGATCCCGAGCATCTCGCAGACTTCGGTGCGCATGGGCCAGACGCTACTCCCACCCACCGGCGGGCCGACGGGGCGGCCGGCCACCGGGCAGCCCGCCCTGGCCGGCGGCCGCCCCGGTGGGCCACGCTGGTGGGGCCATGAACGAGACCTACACCCACGGCCACCAGGAGCCGGTGCTGCGCAGCCACCGGTGGCGTACCGCGGCGAACTCGGCCGCCTACCTGACCGGTCGCCTGGAACCGGGTATGGACCTGCTCGATGTCGGCTGCGGGCCCGGGACCATCACCGTGGACCTGGCCCGGATCGTCTCCCCCGGGCGGGTGGTGGGGGTGGACCGGGACGCCGGGATAGTGCAGGAGGCGGCCCGGGCGGCCTCCCGGGCCGGCGCTGCCGGCCATCCGGAGTTCCGGGTGGGTGACGTGTACCACCTGGACCACCCGGACCGGTCCTTCGACGTGGTCCACGCCCACCAGGTGCTGCAGCATCTGGCCGATCCGGTGGCCGCCCTGCGGGAGATGCGCCGGGTGCTGCGGCCCGGGGGCCTGCTGGCGGTGCGCGACAGCGACTACGGCGGGTTCCTGTGGAACCCGGGCGATCCCCGGCTGGACCGCTGGAGGGACATCTACCACCAGGTCTGCGCCCGCAACGGCGCCGACTCCGACGCCGGCCGCAGGCTGCCGGGCTGGGTCGGGGCCGCCGGGTTCGACCGGCTGGAGGTGACCAGCTCCAACTGGACCTTCGCCGACCCGGAGAGCCGGTCGTGGTGGGGTGGGCTGTGGGCCGACCGCACCCTGACCTCGTCGTTCGCCCAGCAGGCCATGGACTACGGGATCACCACCCGGGGCGAGCTCGAGGTCATCTCCGCCGGCTGGCGGGAATGGTCCGAGGCCGACGACGCCCTGTTCGTCGTGCTCAGCGTGGAGGTGCTGGCCCGGGCGTGAGCCGGGGCCCGGCCCGGGCGGCGCCGGTCAGGCGGCCCGGGCGCGTAGGGCCGGCAGCAGCTCCTTCTCGGACCATTCGATGAACCCGGCCTGGTGGTCGCCGCCCACCTGGACCAGCGCCACGTGGGTGAAGCCGGCGTCGCTGAACTTGCCCACCGCCTCGACGAAATCCTCCACCCGGTCACCGCAGGGGATGCTGGCGGTGACGTCCTCGGGGCGCACGAACTGCGAGGCCGCCTCGAAGGCGGCCGTCCCCGGCAGCTCGGAGTTGACCTTCCAGCCGCCGCCGAACCAGCCGAACAGCCGGAGGGCCCGCTCCACCGCGGCGTCCCGGTCGGGGTCGTAGCAGACCGGGACCTGCCCGACGCACGGCTTGCCGGCCCCGCCCCCGGCCGCGAACCGCTCCACCAGCGACGGCTCCGGTTCCACCGCGATCATCACGTCGGCCTTGGCCCCGGCCAGCCGGCACGACGCCCGGCCCGAGACCGCCACCCCGAGAGGAGGCGGGGTGTCGGGCCGGTCCCACAGGCGGGCCGAGTCCACCTCGAAGTGCCGGCCCCGGAAGTTGACGTAGTCGCCGGTCCAGAGGGCCCGGATGATTTCGATCGCTTCGTCGAGCATCTCGTGGCGGGTGTTGACCGGAGGCCATGCGCCGCCCACCACGTGCTCGTTGAGGTTCTCTCCCGCGCCCAGGCCCAGGGTGAAGCGCCCGTCGGAGAGCAGGGCCACCGTGGCCGCCTTCTGGGCCACCACCGCCGGGTGGTAGCGCTTGATGGGGCAGGTCACATAGGTCATGAGCTCGATGCTGCTGGTGGCGTGGGCCGCCGCCCCGAGCACCGACCAGGCGTAGGGCGAGTGGCCCATGGCGTCGACCCAGGGGAAGTAGTGATCGGAGATCACGGCAAAGTCGAACCCGCCGCCCTCGGCTGCCTGGACGTGACGCACGAGCTCCTTGGGCCCGGCCTGCTCGCACATCATCGTGTAACCGATCTGGGTCATGCCCGGCGCGTACCCAGGCCCGGGGCCGGACAAACCGGGGGCGGGATGCGGGTCCGGCCCGCCACCCCGCCGCCCCCCGGCCCGCCACCCCGCCGCGCCCGGCGACCTCCTCCCCCCGCCCCCGGCGACCGCCCCGCCTGGCCAACGGTGGGGCCCCGATGCGACCATGGCGGCGTGGATCCCGACTTGTCAGCCGACGTGGTGGTGGTCGGCGCCGGGCCGGCCGGGACGGCGGCGGCCATCACCCTGGCCCGCCTGGGCCGCCGGGTGACGGTCGTCGACAAGGCCGTGTTCCCCCGCGACAAGTGCTGCGGCGACGGGCTCACCACCGCCGCGCTGCGCCGGGTGGAACGACTGGGCCTGGATCCGGCCCGGGTGCCCTCGTGGCAGCCGGTCGACGACGTGATGGTGGTGGCCTCCGACGGGCGGCAGGTGCGGCTCCCGTTCCCGGCCGACGGCACCCAGCACGCCGTGTCGGCCCGCCGGGCCGACCTGGACGCAGCCATGGTGGCACAGGCCGAGCGGTCCGGGGCCCGGGTCCTGCAGGGCTGCCCGGTGGCCACCGTGGAAGCGGCCCCGGACGGGGTCCGGGTGCACCTGGAGGACGGCCGCGCCGCCACGGCCCGCTACGTCATCGCCGCCGACGGGATGTGGTCGCCCCTGCGACGCTCGCTGGGCCTGTCGTCGAGGCCGTCGGGGCCGGGCTACCTGGGTGAGTGGCAGGCCGGCCGCCAGTACCTGGCCGGCACCGGCCCGCTGGCCCGCAAGCTGTGGGTGTGGTTCGAACCGGACATGCTCCCCGGCTACGCCTGGTCCTTCCCGCTGCCGGGAGGCCTGGTCAACTTCGGCTACGGGGTGCTGCGCCGGCCCGCCGCGACCGGGGCGGACAGCCCGGACGGGCCGTCCCGGCTGCGGGGCCAGCGCATCGACTGGACCGCCCGTCCCGGCATCGCCGAGGTGCTCGGCCCCGACGCCCATCCGGCCGGACCGTGGCGGGCCTGGCCCATCCCGGCCCGCATCGGCGGCGCCGCCCTCGACGGGCTGGGGGGCCGGGTCCTCTTCGCCGGGGACGCCGCCGGGGCGTGCGATCCCATGACCGGTGAGGGCATCGCCCAGGCCCTCGAGACCGGCGAGGACGCCGCCCGGGCCGTGGCCCAGGCCGGCCCCCACCGCCCCGACCGGGCGGCCGCCCGGTACCGGCGCCAGGTCCGGTGGGGCATGGCCCTCGACGACCGGCTGGCCCGGGCGCTGTCGACGGTGCTGGGCCACCCGTCGGGGTCGGGGCGGGCCCTGTCGCTGGTGGACAGCAGCGACTGGTGCCGGCGGAACTTCGTGCGCTGGATGTTCGAGGACTATCCCCGCGCCGCTCTGGTCACCCCGCACCGCTGGCGCCGCGGCATGTTCACCAGCCCCGGCGCCTACCGCTCCCGGGCGGCCTGAAAGCCCGCCCGGCGGGCTCGACTTGTCAGGGATCCGGACAGAAGCCCGGTGAGCGGAGGGACGCCCGCCGGGCCTGCGCCAGATTCGTAGTGCGACGGCCCGTGGCGCTAGGTTCCGGCCATGGCAGAAATCGGTTTCGACGGCAAGGTTGCGATCGTCACCGGCGCAGGAGGCGGCCTGGGTCGCCAGCACGCCCTGCTCCTGGCGTCGCGTGGTGCCCGGGTCGTGGTCAACGACCTGGGTGGATCGGTCACCGGCGAGGGCGCCGACAAGGGCCCGGCCGAGAAGGTCGCCCAGGAGATCCGCGACGCCGGTGGGGAGGCCGTCGCCGACGGCAGCAGCGTCTCCACCGCCGAGGGTGGCGAGGCCATCGTGCAGACCGCCATCGACAACTTCGGCCGGATCGACATCGTCGTCAACAACGCCGGCATCCTGCGGGACAAGACCTTCCACAACCTGACCCCGGACCTGCTCGAGCCGGTCCTCGACGTCCACCTCAAGGGCGCCTTCTTCGTGACCAAGCCGGCGTGGCTGAAGATGCGCGACCAGGGCTACGGCCGGGTGGTCAACACCACCTCGCAGTCGGGCGTGCTCGGCAACTTCGGCCAGAGCAACTACGGCGCCGCCAAGATGGGCCTGGTGGGCTTCACCCGGGTCCTGGCCCTCGAGGGGGCCAAGTACAACATCCGGGTCAACGCCATCGCCCCCATCGCCCGGACCCGCATGACCGAGGAGCTCATGGGGGCGGCCGCAGCCAAGCTGGACCCCGAGCTGGTCTCGCCGGTCGTCGCCTGGCTGGCGTCGGAGGAGTGCTCGGTCACCGGCGAGGTGTTCAGCGTGGCCGCCGGTCGGGTGGCCCGGTTCTTCGTGGGGATGACCAAGGGCTACTTCAACCCCAATCTCAGCGTCGAGGACGTGCGGGACCACCTCGAGGAGATCCGCGACGAGTCCGGCTACCTGGTGCCCACCAGCGCCGGCGACGAGACCGGGTTCCTGTTCAAGATGCTCCAGGAGCACGAGGGGTAGCAGCTGACCCGGCCTGGGGCCCCGCCGGGGCCCGGACCGGTGTCAGGTGGCCAGGCGGACCCGGTGGCGCAGTTCCCACCGGGAGCCGCCGGCGCACATCACCCACACCTCCTCGGCCCGGCACCGCAGGGGTAGCCGGGTGGCCACGTCGGCCGCCACCGGCACCAGCTCCACCCCGTCACTGGCGTGAGCCACCGTCAGGTGGGGTACCACCTCGTCGAACTCGTCCTCCCACGGGGGGGTGCTGAACCGCTCGGCCAGCCGGCCGGTCAGCTCCAGGAACGGGGCCGCCGGTTCGGGTGCCACCCACAGCACCCGCCGGCCGAACCAGTCCACCCGGGCCAGCTCGAAGTCGAACGCCTTGACGTCCGCCAGCTCCTCGTCCAGGTCGGCCAGGTCCCGGGGGGTGATCTCGTCCGGGGGCAGCCACGGCACGATGAGCGTCACGTGCGCCGGCACCCCGGCGGCGGCCACCGGGTCGTGCTCGAACCGCCACCGGCCCACCACCGCGTCGGCCTCCGGCACCGGGATGAGCACGGCGCTCTGGATGCGGCCGCTGCTGGTACCCGGAGCGCTCACGAGCCAGACGCTAGTGATCCGGGAGCGCCGAACACATCCGACAGCAGCGCCGGCACCGCCACGTCCATCTGGTCGTAGGTGCAGCTCCTGGCCTCCCGGTCGGGGCGCCACCTCCGGAACCGGGCGGTGTGGCGCAGGCGCCGGCCCTGCAGGTGCTCGAAGGCGGCCTCCACCACCAGCTCCGGGCGCAGCGGCTCGAAGCTCAGATCCTTGCCGGCGTTCCACCGGCTACCCGCCCCCGGCGCCCGGCCGCCGTCGGCCACCATGAACTCGGCCCACTCCGCCCACGGGTGCCCGTCCGGGTCCCGGTAGGGGGCCAGCTCCTGGACCAGGCTCCGCCGCCGGGCCGCCGGGAACGAGCCGATCACCCCGACGTGCTGCAGCTGGTCGCCGTCGTAGAGCCCGAGCATCAGCGAGCCGACCACCGACCGGTCGGCGGTGTACCAGCGGAAGCCGCCCACCACGAAATCCCCGGTGCGCTCGTGCTTGACCTTGATCATGGCCCGCTGGTCCGGGAGGTACGCCAGGTCGGCGGCCTTGGCCACCACCCCGTCGAGCCCGGCCCCCTCGAACCGCTGAAACCAGTCGGCGGCGACGTCCGGATCGGAGGTGACCGGGGTCAGGTGGACCGGCGGCCGGGCGTCGGCCAGGGCCACCTCCAGGGCTTTCCGGCGGGACAAAAACGGGGCGTCGCGCAGGTCCCGGTCCCCTTCTGCCAGCAGGTCGAACGCCACGAAACGGGCGGGGGTCCGGCGGGAGAGCAGGTCAATGCGGGACGCCGCCGGGTGGATGCGCTGGGAGAGCACGTCGAAGTCCAGCCCGTGGGGGCCGGCCACCACGATCTCGCCGTCCAGGACGCAGCGGGGCGGCAGGTTGGTCCTGACCGCCTCCACCACCTCGGGGAAGTACCGGGTCAGGGGCTTGCCGTTCCGGCTGCCCAGCTCCACCTCGTCGCCGTCGCGGAACACGATGCAGCGGAATCCGTCCCATTTGGGTTCGTACAGGTACTCGCCGAGGGGAACGGCCGGGGCCGACCGGGCCAGCATCGGCGCGACTGGGGGTGATACGGGCAGATCCACCGCTGCAACTCTACGAGGGCCGGTCCCGGCGCAGCCCGGCGGCCACCGCAGCGGCCAGCGGCGCCTGCTCCAGGCGCTCCAGGGGCTCGGGCAGGGCGATCGACCAGTTGGGCCAGGCGTCGGTCGTGCCGGGCATGTTCGGGCGCTCCTCCACCGCCAGCACGTCGTCGAGGGAGGCCACCAGCAGCCGGCACGGGGCGGCGCCCAGGTCCCGGTACACCCCGGCGATCACCTCGGCCGGCTGGCTGCCCTCGTCGGCTCCGGACCGTTGCAGCAGCTTGCTCCGCAACCCGGCCGAGGCCTCCTCGTTGGGCTCCATGCCTATCCGCCGCTGGGCGTCCAGGTCCGAGCCGGTGAGCACGCCGGTCACCGTCGGCAGGTCGTGGGTGGTCACCGCCCCCATGGCTGCCTCCGGCCAGGTGCCCGGCCGGCCGTCCTCGAACCACCACACCCGGTACGACAGCACCCTCCTTTCGGACAGGTCCCGGCGGACGTGGTCCTCCACCGTGCCCAGATCCTCGCCGACCACGTACGCCCCGGCCCGGTGGGCCTCCAGGGTCAGGATGTTGAGCAGGTCGTCGTGGGGGTAGCGGACGTAGGCGCCCCGGCCGGCGTCCCCCTCCGGGGTTATCCAGTACAGCCGGAACAGGCCCATGACGTGGTCGACTCGCAGCCCCGCCCCGTGGGCCATGCCCGCCCGCAACGCCTCGATCCACGGGGCGTAACCCCCCTGCCTGAGCCGCCACGGGTCGAACGGGGGCAGGCCCCAGTCCTGGCCGAGGGTGTTGAACTCGTCAGGTGGGGCGCCGACGCGCATCCCCTCGGCGAAGCTGTCCTGCCATATCCACGAGTCGGGCCCGCTCGGGTCCACTCCCACGGCCAGGTCGGCGACCAGGCCGAGCCGGTCGTTGGCCTCGGCGGCCTGCCGGTCGAGCAGCCACTGCAGCCAGGAGTGGTAGCGGATGCGGGTGCGGCCCACCTCGGACCGGGCGAACCCGGCCACCTCCTCCCCGCCGGGGTGGCGGATGCCGGCCGGCCAGGCCCGCCAGTCGGTGCCGTGCCGCTCGGCCAGGGCGCAGAACGCCGCGAACATCTCCAGCGCCCGGCCCCGCCGGGAGAGGAACCGGTCGAAGTCCTGGTGGCCGGCGAAGAAGCCGAACAGGCCTTCCAGGGCCTCCGACTTGAGGTCCCACACCCGGTCCCGGTCGATGTGGCGGTCCCGGTTGAGCTGCCGGCCGGCGGCCGCCAGCCGGTCGAGCGCCTCCAGCCGGTCGGCCCCTTCGACCCGTTCCACGGCGATGTACAGAGGGTTCATGAAACAGCGGCTGCCCGGGTAATAGGGGCTGGGCTGCACCGGGCGGCCCGGGGTCGGGGCGTGCAGCGGGTTGACCAGGCTGAACCCGGCTCCCAGCCCGGCCGCCCACTCCCCCAGCTCCCGCAGGTCGTCGAGGTCCCCGATCCCCCAGCTGCGGGTGGAGCGGGTGGCGTACAGCTGGGCGGCGAACCCCCACATGGGCCGGTCCGGGTAGGGAACCCGCCCCGGGCTGACGATCAGGGTGTGGGGGGAGCCGCCCTCCGGCTCGAAGGTGTGGTAGCCGGGCGGGATCCCGGCCGGCAGGTCCCCGTCGACGGGGGACTCGGCGCCGTCCTCCAGCCGGAGCCGGCCCCGGCCCACGCCGGGCAGGGGGTGGTCGGTCCGCACCGTGACCAGGGCCGGGGGAGGCGGGTCGCCCGGCCCGGCGCCCATCGACTCGAGGATGGCGTCGATGGTGGACCGGGGCGCCTCCCGCCAGACGCCGCCGACGTCGTGGAACCCGGGAGCCACCCCCCAGCGGTCGGGATCGATGCCTGCTGTCATAGTCGGCGCATACCCTTGTCTTCGTAATGCGGATGGACCTGTTGGAGCTGGACGACGACTGCGCCCGGGTGGACATCGGCGGCAGCCGGGTGTTCCTGGGCACCACCTCGTGGGCGGACAGGGGCCTGGTCCAGGCAGGGACGTTCTACCCCCGCAAGACCATGACCGCACGGGCCCGCCTGGGGTTCTACGCCAGCCGGTTCCCCCTGGCCGAGGTGGCCACCACCTACCGGTTCCCGCCCACCCCCGACCTGTGCGCCCAGTGGGTGGAGCGGACCCCGCCGGGGTTCGTGTTCGACATCCGGGCCTGGTCGCTGTTCACCGGGGCCCCGACCCTTCCCGACTCGCTGTGGCCCGACCTGCAGGGGGCGGTGGCGGACCGCCACCGGGACCGGCGGCGGCTGTACCCCACCCACCTGCCCGATGACGTCCTGGACGAGTGCTGGGACCGCTTCACCCACGCCCTGCGCCCGCTCCGCGACGCCGGCCGCCTGGGGGTGGTCGTGTTCCAGTACCCGGGGTGGTTCAGCCCCCGGCCCGAGGCGTGGGCGGAGCTGGCCCTGATGGCCCGGCGCATGGACGGGTTCCGGGTGGCGGTGGAGATGCGCAGCCCCAAGTGGCTGGCCGGCGACGACCGGGAGCCGGTCCTCGAATGGTTGGAGGACCACGGCCTGGCCTACGTGTGCGTGGACGGCCCGGGCGAGGGTCCCCGGGCCGGATGCGGGATGGTGGCCTCCACCGCGGACGTGGCGGTGGTGCGCTTCATCGGGCGCCGGCAGGTGGAAGACCAGCCCTGGACCTCCCCCTACCGCTACCGGGCCGACGAGCTGGCCGGCTGGGTGGACCGCATCCGGGCCCTGGCCGCGTCCTCGCCGGAGGTGCACGTGCTCATGGACAACTGCTGGGGGTCGGACGCGGTGGACAACGCCACCGAGCTGTTCCACCTGCTGCGGGCTACGGGCGGGGCGGGGCGGCCTGCACCACCGACCCGTGATGGCACACCATCCGCCACCCCTCCGGGTGCCGGGCGAAGATGTTGATGGTGGCGACCGTCACCCCGCCCTGGTCGCCGAGCAGGTTCTCGTCCAGCGACACCCAGGCGGCGTCGCCGGCCACCGTCACCCGCTCCCGGGTCAGCACGAACTGCAGCTGCTGGCCGCTCTGGAACAGGGCGAAGTAGGAGGCGGCCACCGCCCCCCAGCCCTCCAGGGTGGCCCAGCCGGGATGGGTGCACAGGGCCCGTTCGGACCGTTCCCACACGTCGGACATGGCGTCGAGATCGCGGGCTTCGAACGCCTCGTAGTACCGGCGGTTGGCGGCCAGCACGGGCTCCGGCGGTTGCACTAGGCCTTCCTCGACTCGGGCACCGGGCGACGGTACCCGCTGGAGGGGCCCGGCCCCGCATCGTCTACGGTCAGGGGATGGCTGGAGTGACGACCCGGCGGGTGGCCGGCGCCGGCGGGGTGGAGATCGCCGCCCATCATCTCGGCGGGGACGGCCCGCCGGTCGTGATCGTGCACGCCACCGGCTTCCACGGCCGCTGTTACACCCGGCTGGCCGGCTCGCTCACCCCCGAGTTCAGCGTGTGGGCCGTGGACCAGCGCGGCCACGGCTGGTCCGGCAAGGACCCCGACGGGCGCTACGACGACTGGACCCGCTTCGCCGAGGACCTGCTGCGGGTCATCGACGATGTGGAGCCGGGGGCGGCGTGGGGAGCGGTGGGCCACTCGCTGGGGGGAGGGGTGGCCCTGCTGGCGGAGGCGGTGCGGCCCGGGAGCTTCTCGGCCCTGTGCTGCTACGAACCGGTGGTGATACCGCCGAACTGGCTGCCGGCCGGCGGGGAGCAGGCCCACGGCGGCACCTCCCCGGTCCCGCTGGCGGTGCTGGCCCGTAAGAGGCGGCCGTCCTTCCCGTCCCGGCGGGCGGCGTTCGACAACTACCGGTCCAAGCCGCCGTTCTCGGCCTTCGATCCCCGGGCCCTGCACGACTACGTGGAGTACGGCTTCGTGGACCAGCCCGACGGGTCGGTGACCCTGGCGTGCGTGCGCGAGGACGAGGCGGCCGTGTTCGAGGCCGCCCCCGGCAGCGGGGTGTGGGAACACCTGCCCGAGGTCCGGACCCCGGTGGCCGTGCTCGCCGGGGCCGACCTGTCCGACCCGGTGGCGGCGGTGGCGGCCCAGGTCGCCCGCCACCTGCCGAGGGGCGGGTTCCGGCGGTTCGCCACGCTGGACCACTTCGGTCCCCTGACCGCCCCGGCCGAGGTGGGGGCGGTGGTGGCCGCCGCCCTCCGGCCCCGTCCCGACGCCACCCGGTCCACCATGGGCGTCACATCCCGTGGTTAGCCTCTGAAGCGATGTCCCTGCCTCTCCCCGGCTCGCTGTCGCCGTCCAAGATCTCCTCTTTCAAGGACTGCGCCCTGGCGTTCCGGCTGTCGGTGATCGACCGGCTGCCGGAGCCGCCCTCACCCCACGCCGCCAAGGGCACCCTGGTGCACCGGGCACTGGAGCTGCTGATGTGGGAGGAGGAGCCGGGCTCCCGCACGCCGGCCGCCGCCGCCGAGAAGCTGGAGCGGGCCGTGCCGGAGATACTCGATGGCGAGGAGTACGCCGGGCTGGGCCTGACCGCGGAGGAGCGGGACGAGTTCGTGGCCGACGCCGGCACCCTGATCGACAACTACTTCCGGCTGGAGGACCCCGACCGGGTCCAGGTCCTGGGCACCGAGCTGCGCATGTCGGTGGGCCTGGGCAGCCTGAAGATGTCGGGGATCATCGACCGCCTGGAGCTCGACCCCGACGGCGAGCTGGTGGTCACCGACTACAAGACCGGCCGGGCACCCCCCGCCGCCTACGAGCAGTCCCGCCTCGGAGGGGTGCACTTCTACGCGTTCCTGTGCGAGCAGGTGCTGGGCCGGCGGCCGGCCCGGGTGCAGCTGCTGCACCTGCGGGAGCCCATGGCCATCTCGACCGTGCCGTCGGACCAGTCCATCCGGGGGTTGCAGCAGCAGTCCATGGCCATCTGGAGCGCCGTGGAGCAGGCCTGCGAGCGGGAGGACTTCCGCCCCAAGCCCGGCCGCCTGTGCGGTTACTGTTCCTACCATGAGTTCTGCCCGGCGGTCGGCGGCGATATGAGCCGCCTCGCCGCCGCTGCTGCGTCGGCCGGCGTGGCGCCGGTCGCCGCCGCCGTCTGACCGCAGGCCGCGACGCCGCCTACCTTTGATCGGAACATCATGACCCCCCGCCCGGTGATCCCGACCATACCGATCCCAGCCGCCTTCGAGCCGTTCGACGACCTGGCCGACGAGTGGTTCGAGAAGCACGTCCGCAACCGGCGGCCCGTCGACGCCCTCATGTACGGGGCCAGCGCCGTCGGTGACCACGGGGTGGTCTGGCTGGCCCTGGCCCTGCTGCAGGCCCGGCGCCGCCGCCACGGGTGGCAGGCGCCGCTGATCCGGGCCGCCGCCGGTCTGGGCATCGAGTCGGCGGTGGTCAACGGCCCGGTCAAGTTCATGTTCCGGCGGACCCGGCCGGTCTACGTCGGGGAGCGGCCGCTGCACCTGCGCACCCCCCGCACCAGCAGCTTCCCCAGCGGGCACGCCTGCGCCGCCTTCTTCGGCGCCGCCCTGCTCAGGGACGGCGACCCCCTGTGGCCGTTCTACTACGCCCTGGCCGTCGTGGTGGCCGCCAGCCGGATCCACGTCAAGATCCACCACGCCTCGGATGTGCTGGGCGGCGTGGTGCTGGGCGTCGCCCTGGGGGAGCTGGCCCGCAAGCTGGTCCCGGTGGAGCCGTTCGGGGCGACCCCCGGCGCCCCCGGCCGGCCGGGCCGGTCGGAATGGGCCCGCCGGCGCCGGCGTTGAAAGCGGTCATGAGCACCCGTTTCGGTCTTACCTGGGATTACCGCTGCCCGTTCGCCCGGATCGTGCACGAGCACGTGCTGGCGGCGCTGGCCGGCGGGGCGGACTGGCAGGTCGACTTCAAGGCCTTCTCCCTCGACCAGGCCCACGTGGAGGAGGGGCAGCCGCCGGTGTGGGACCAGCCCGATCGCTACCCCGGCCTGATCGCCAACCTGGCCGGCATCGTGGTCCGTGACCGCTTCCCGGAGCGGTTCCTCCCCGCCCACCAGGCGTTCTTCTCGGCCCGCCACGATTCGTCCCTGGACCTGCGCGACCGGGACGTGGTCATGAAGGTGCTGGAGGAGAGCGGCCTCGACGGCCGGGCCGTGCTGGCCGAGGTCGACGCCGGCTGGCCGCTGCAGGTCCTCCGGGAGGAGCACACGGTGGCCGTGGACCGGCACCAGGTGTTCGGGGTGCCCACCTTCATCGTGGGCGACCGGGCGGTGTTCGTCCGGCTCATGCGCCGACCCCACGGCGATGCCGACCTGGCCCGGCGCACCATCGAGCGGATCCTCGACAACATCACGGGTTGGCCGGAGCTCAACGAGTTCAAGCACACCTCGATCTCCAACTGAGCCGCGCCGGGGATGTGGCCGGGACGACCGGGGCCGGCCGCCGGCGCAGGAGCGACCGGCTCCCCCCGACCTTGACCGGGACCCGGCGGGGCTCCCCCGCCGACGCCGCCCGGTCCGAGGGCCCCGACGGCCTGGCGATCCTGGGTCTGCGGCCCGGCGAGACGGTGCGCTGGCGCAGCGGTGCCGCGTCCCGCTGGAGGACGGGCCGGGTCACCCACCGCGAGCGCGACGGCAGCGTGGCGGTGACCGACGCCCGGGGGCTGGCCCGCAGCCTGTCGGTGGAGATCCTGGAGGTGCACTGCGCCGGCCCCCGGGGCGGTGCCGGCTGGGAAGCGCTGGTGACCCGGGCGTCGCGTACCGAACAGCTCCGCCTGCTCTGACACCCGGCCCCCCCCGGCCGGGTCGGGGTCAGCGCCCGGGGGCCAGGTCCCGTACCGCTTGGCGGAGATCCAGTCCGAACGGCACCACCGCCAGCGCCGCCGTGGTCACGCCGTGGTCCATGTAGCGGCCGACCTCGGCCCGGATGGCGGCCGGCTCGCCCGAGAGGATCAGGGCGTCGAGCACCCGGTCGGGGATGGCGTCCAGGGCCGCCCTGCGGTCCCCGGCCTTCCAGGCCGCCCACATGCCCTCCAGCTCCGGGCCCCGGCCCAGCCACTCGTGGAAGGCGGCGTAGACCGGCACGTTGAGATAGGCGGCGATCATCCGCCGGCCCACGGTGCGGACCAGGTCCCGGTCCGTGGTGGGAAAGACGAAGATGCGAGCCACCACCTCCTTGCCCGGCCCCACCTCGGCCACCACCTTGGGGACGTCGTCCGCCCCCAGCCAGTTGATGACCGCCCCGTCCCCCTCCCGGCCCGCCAGTCGGAGCATGCCGGGCCGCAGCCCGGCCACCAGGATGGGGGGCGCCTCGGCCGGCGGCCGGCCCAGCCGGAATCCCTGCACCCGGAAGGTGTCGAACTCGGCGTCCACCTTCTCACCGGTCAGGGCCACCCGCAGGAACCGGACCAGGTCCCGGGTGCGCTGGTAGGGCTGCTCGAAGGGGATGCCGTTCCACCGCTGCACGATCACGTCCGACGAGGTGCCGACTCCCAGCACGAACCGGCCCGGCGCCGCCTCGGCCAGGGCCGCCGCGCTCTGGGCCACCAGGGCCGGCCCCCGGGTGAACGACGGCACGATGGCGGTGCCGAGCCGCAGGGCCGGGTTCCACGCCGCGGCCAGGGCCAGGGGGGTGAAGGCGTCGGACCCGTCCGCCTCCGAGGACCACACGTCGGTGTAACCCAGATCGCTGAGCTCCTCGACCCAGGGGCGGTGCTCGGCGAGAGTGACCCCGTCGAAGGGGATGGTGATTCCGTAGCCCATTTGCCGGATGCTACCGGTCAGGCGGCGACCTGCTCCGCCCGGGCGTCCCGCTCGGCGGCCGCCCGGACCACCTCCCGCAGGACGCGACGGGCCTCGGCGACCCCGGCCTTGCCGACCGCCCGGGTCCGGGCGTCCAGCCGGAAGTCCGATCCGTCCCGCTCCATCAGTGCAAGCTGTTCGGCCATGCACCCATCATCCCGGGTGGGTGTGACAGTCACGCCGGCCGGCGGACCCGACCACCCATTCGGCCGACCGGGCCGGGACCGGTAGCATCGGTCCATGGCCGATGTGGTGATTGTCGACGCTGTCAGGACCCCGGTGGGTCGCCGCAACGGAGGGCTGTCCACGGTTCACCCCGCGGAACTGCTCGGAACCGCCCTCAAGGCCCTGATCGGCCGGACCGGTATCGACCCGGCCGAGGTGGGCCAGGTCGTGTCCGGATGCGTTTCGCAGGTCGGCGAGCAGTCGTTCAACATCGCCCGCACGTCCTGGCTGGCAGCGGGCCTGCCCCTCACCGTGGCCGCCACGACGGTCGACACCCAGTGCGGGTCCAGCCAGCAGGCGGCCAACCTGGCCGCCTCCCTGGTGGCGTCGGGGACCGTCGACGTGGCGGTGGCGTGCGGGGTGGAGTCGATGAGCCGGATCCCCATCGGCTCCAACTCGTCCAAGAAGCTGGGCCTGGGCGTGCCCATCCCCAGGTCCTACTTCGGCCAGTACGAGTTCACCTCGCAGTTCGAAGGGGCCGAGCGCATCGCCGACAAGTGGGGCATCACCCGCCGGGACACCGACGCCTTCGGCCTGGCCTCCCAGCAGAACGCCGCCCGGGCCTGGGCCGAGGGCCGTTTCGACACCCAGATCGTCGAGGTGGACGCCCCGGTCCTGGACGAGGAGGGCAAGCCGACCGGCGAGACCCGCCGGGTGGGGCGCGACGAGGGCATGCGCGACACCACCGCCGAGGGCCTGGCCGGTCTCAAGCCGGTCGCCCGCCCCGACGGGGTGCACACGGCCGGCACCTCGTCGCAGATCTCCGACGGCGCAGCCGCCGTGCTCATGATGACCGCGGAGAAGGCCGCCGCGCTGGGGCTCACCCCCAGGGCCCGGGTGGTGGCGTCCTGCCTGGTCGGGGTGGACCCGGTCCTCATGCTCACCGGTCCCATCGACGCCACGCAGCTCCTCCTGCAGCGGAGCGGGCTGGGCATCGGCGACATCGACGTGTTCGAGATCAACGAGGCCTTCGCCTCGGTGGTGCTGGCGTGGGAGAAGGAGCTGGGACCGGACCCCGATGCGGTCAACCCCAACGGCGGGGCCATCGCCCTGGGCCACCCGCTGGGGGGCACCGGGGTCGTGCTGCTCACCAAGGCGCTGCACGAGCTGGAGCGCCGGGGCGGGCGGCGGGCCCTGGTCAGCATGTGCTGCGGCGGCGGCCTCGGCACCGGGACCCTGATCGAGCGCTGATTGAGCAGCCTGGTCGAGGCCCTCGGCTACCCGCCGGACGCCTGTCTGGTCATCGTCACCTGCGACGGGCTGGGGGTGTGTCACGCCACCAACGCCGGCGTGTACAGCGCCCTGCGGGAGGGCATGGGCCGGGCGGCCGGGCTGACCGTCCCCGGCCCCTGGGCCCGGGAGGCCGCCGCCCGCTACCGCGGCGAGGACGTGGGGGTCCAGCTGACGCTCAACTCCGAGCACGACCTGATCCGCTGGGGTCCCATCACCTACTGCCCGTCCCTGCTGGACGGTGACGGGGGGTTCCCCCGCACGGTCGAGGACCTCTGGGACCACGCCGACACCGACGAGGTGCGCCGCGAGTGCCGGGCCCAGATCGAGCGGGCGATCTACTGGGGGTTCGACGTCAGCCACCTGAGCTGCCATCTGGGGGCGCTCGAATCCAGGCCGGAGTTCTTCGACGTGGCGCTGGAGATGGCCGTCGACTTCGGACTGCCGCTCAGGCTGCCCGACGGTTCGGACGAGGGCCGGCTGGGCTTCCCGTTCCGGGCGCTGGCAGCCGAGGAATCGGTCGTCTCACCCGACTACCTGGTGCGTGTCGCCGGCGGCCGCAGCACCCGGGCCGCCCTGGACCAGCTGCTGTCGGACATACGGCCGGGAGTGACCGAGATCGTGCTGCGCCCGGCGATCGACTCGGCGGAGCTGCGGGCCGTGGTGCCCGACTGGCCGGCCCGGGTGGCCGACCACGACCTGTCGATGACGTCGGACTCGCTGCGGGTGCTGACCGCCCGCCCCGGCGTGCATCTCATCGGCTACCGCCAGTTGCGCGACCTCCAGCGCAGGTAGCTGCGG